>JAAYOP010000097.1 GCA_012520295.1 Clostridiales bacterium
GGCAGATTAAAGAATAATTATGGGGATTACTGTTCCTTTCATTTGTTAACATCATTAATTTCAGCAAGCTTTTCTGAACAATTTCCCTTGTTATGAAACTTGCCAACGTTTACTTGACACATACATGCAGAACTCCGGGTTTGCAGCAATTAAAACCAGTGCTCAAACTTCCGTTTTTGCGGCTGTGACAATATAGTTGCAGTTTGGGGTTGACAGTAGTCAGCAGAGGAAGGAAAGGGAAGCAGGAGAGAGCAGCGTTTGCCCGTGACTGTCTTTTTTTCATAGGCATGCCGATTATCTATTGAATCGGCAGGAATTAGGTGATATACTAGTGATCAGTAAAATCTTACTAAAGTAAGGAGCAATAAAATGAAAGACTTTGCAGGAAAAATATGTTTTATCACAGGAGGCGCATCAGGCGCTGGTTTCGGACAAGCCCAGATATTTTCTGAGGCCGGCATGAAGGTTGTTATAGCCGATGTTCGCCAGGATCATCTGGACGAGGCTATGGCATATTTTAAAGAAAAGGGAGCACCGGCCCACGCAATTAAGCTGGATGTAACTGACAGGGAAGGCTTTGCCGCAGCGGCAGACGAGGTGGAAAAGGTTTTCGGCTCAACTCCCGACCTGTTGGTTCTGACAGCCGGTGTCAATGTTTTCGGCCCTGCCGAGGCATCCACCTATGACGACTATGACTGGGTTGTGGGTGTATGCTTTGGCGGCGTTGTAAACGGACTTGTTACCTTTGTACCCCGTATGATAAAGGCAGGCAAGGGCGGTCATATAGCTGCCACCGTTTCCTGGGGCGCTTTCGGCGCAGGTCCGACAACAGCTCCCTACTCCGCGGCAAAGGCAGCGGTTCTCAACCTGCTGGAAAGCTACTTTGTAGCTCTTAAGCCCTATGGTATTGGCGTATCCGCTCTCTGCCCCGCTAATATCAGGTCGAAGATATATGAAGCGGCAATAAAGGGACGCCCTGAAAAGTATAAGAATACAGGTTACCATGTGACTGAAGATACGCAGAAGTTCCTGGCCTCCATTCATGAAAAAGGAATGGATCCGCGTGTTCTGGCCGATTGGCTTAAAAAAGGCATTGAAAACGAGCAGTTCCTCATCGTGCCCTATCCCAGCGGACCTAGAATGGTTGAGCTCGCCCTTTCACGCTTTGTCGATTATGCAAGCCCCGAGGGTATGAAGCGCCTTGAGGAAAAGCAGAAGCAGCCTCCCACAGAGGAAGAGCTGAAGCACATGGCTGAGAGAGAGGGCTACAGTGTCAATGAAATGCGTAAGCCCGGAGCAGCTCCGATTATGCCCGATTTTAAGGATGTGGGCTTCGGTAAGGCCAAAAAGGATGTAGACTGGGTTGACCCCAACAAGAAAGTAAACTGAATAAACAAACAAAATAGCCGCGTCAGCGGCTTTTTTGTTGCCCCGGCAGGGCAATCGTGGTATTATTTATTAAAATAATCCATATGAAGGGAGACAAGCGATGAATACAACCGGTAAAATCGGTAACCTGGAATCCGAGGATTATAAAAAAGATCCCTATTTTCGCAATGTCCGGCAGTTTTACAGAATAGACGGAAACGTATTTAAGCGGCGTGGCGCATGGTTTGCCCTGTTTTGTACTGCCAACGGATATGGGATGGCCGAGCTACACCTGGGTACCTTCCGGGGCGCAAGCGTACGGTCTAAGGACAAGAATAAGCTGATTGATATTTTCCCCACATATGAGGGGCGCAAGGTGCCATTTGTCGTAAAGGCGGATGCTGCGGAGCTGACCCTTCTGACCCGCTATGGCAATGTGCGCTTTACATATGCGTCACCAACCATGCTTGTGGCTGAAGGCGACAGGGGGATGGGGCTTCACTTTGAGAAGATAATGGATCAGCACGAAGCAGTGAAAAAGCGGCGGAACGGGGCCTGGGAAGCGGCATTCAGATGGACCTGTTCCTTTGTGTTCAAAGGTCTGAAGGGCTCCTCCTTCGACTTTGACTGCCAGTGGGATTGGGAAAAACTTTCCAGCTTTGAAATTAAGGGCAACACCCACCCGGGAGCTGACGGTACCTTCACGCTGGTCATGGAGGAATTTACCCACTCCGGTTGGGTGCGGGAGGCATATCCAAGCTATGAGGAGGCAAAGGCGGATATGCAGGCCGACTGGGATAAGTTCTACGAAAAAATGCCGAAATTCATCGAGCCCTTCGAGGAAGGGCGCAGGGAGGCCGAATATACCCTGTGGTCATACATTATGAATCCAACCTTTAATGTGGACCACACCCTTATGCTCATGATAGGCACGGAGATAGCCTCCCAATGGCAGATGTGCCAGAACGCGGTTGCTCTGCAGGAGCATATGGATATTGCAATTGACCTTTTACTGGGGCCCATGGAGAGAGCCAGTCCAGTGGGGCAGTATTCCGACTTGTATAACGATGCCATCACAGTCACCCAGTTTGTAAAGCCGCCCATGCACGGCTGGGCGATAAAGCAGATTATGAAGCACCACAACCTGCTGGAGGAAGTACCCAGGGAGAAGATTGAGCAGCTTTATGAGAGCGTGGGACGCTGGGGAGACTGGTTTATGAACTACCGGGATGAGGACGGGGACGGTATACCGGCCTACGAGCACGGAGACGAGACAGGTTTTGACGATTCGACCCTGTTCCGGGAGCATATGCAGGTTGCCTCGCCGGATCTTTGCGCATACCTGGTGCTGCTTTTTGAAGCGGTGGGCGACCTGGCTGTTTTACTGGAGAAGCCGAAAGAGGAGTCCGGGGCCTGGTACGGGAAGTCTGCCGACCTCCTTGACAGACTGGTGAAAAAAATGTGGGACGGTGAGCGCTTTGTGGGCTTGGTCCCGTATACCCACGAACGCCTTTATTCAGATTCCTATGTCCACTATATGCCTATTATTCTGGGAAATCGCCTGCCTGAAAACATAGTCAATAAGATTGCCGATGACCTGTCTGTGGAGGGAGAGTTCCTCAGTCCATACGGGATTGCCGGGGAGCGTATTACCAGTGACTATTTTGACGCGTCAGGCAGATCCATAGGCCGGGGCAATATTGTTCCGCCGGGCAATATCTACATCTGCACAGGGCTTTTTGAGTCCTGCAGAAAGGATGTGGGCAAGCTTATCGCCCACCGTTACTGTACCGCCCTTAAGGAACAAGGCTTTCCGTTTCTCATTCACCCCATTCTGGGCAATGTGATGAGCTATCACGGAGGAAGCTGGCCTGCCTGCGCATATACAATCATATGTCGCCTGCTTACCGAAGAGGCATAGAGGAGCTTACACCTGCTAGATTTATTGAAAATATTCGTTGGATAGCATATAATAACTGGTAGTATTTTAACTGATGCAATCAGTTAAAAAGCGCTTTGCGCAGATGGAGGTATAAAAACTATGGAAGATTTAAAAGGAAAAGTAGCATTCATTACGGGTGCCGCCAGCGGTATCGGGCTCGGTATCGCAAAGGCCTGCGGAAGAGCGGGTATGAAGGTAATAATCGCCGATGTGAGGCAAAACGCCATCGATGAGGTTCTGCCGTTTTTTAAAGAGAGAGACTGGCCGGTTCACGGCATAAAGTTGGACGTGACTGACCGTGAAGACTATGTAAGGGCTGCAGACGAGGCGGAGTCCGTTTTCGGAAAAATTCACGTACTGATAAATAATGCCGGTGTGGAGGCTCCCATGGGCCCCCTATGGAAGTCCAGCTTAAAGGACTGCGACTTTATAGTCGGAGTAAACATCATGGGCGTACTCAACGGCATCATCACAATTCTCCCGCGAATCCTCGCCCACGGAGAGGGAGGCCATATTGTCAGCACATCCTCTCAGTCCGGGCTGTCCGTTGTTCCCGGCGCTTCCCTTTATTGCATGACAAAAGCCGCGGTAATGGGCTTGATGGAAACTCTCGCTTCAGACCTGAAGGGAACGAATGTAGGTGCCTCCGTGTTCTGCCCGGGACCGGTTATGGGAAATCTCAGCGCCACCTCAAAGGAGGTTCGTCCGGAGCATCTGAGGGACAGGGAAGAGTCTGAGCAGGCGCCACCGCCTCCCCCGCCGGCGGATGGGAGTAATCGGCCCAAATTTGACTTCAGCAATCTGTTCATGCCCGCTGAGGAAGCCGGGGAGCGTGTTGTTCGCGGTATCCGCAGAGGGGATCTGTATATTCTGACCCATACCGAGTTCAAGGAGGGAGTGCGCGCAAAGGCCGATGCAATACTTCGCGCGTTCCCGGACCAGCCAATAAATGAAGATTTCAAAAGGATGTTCAGCTTCCTGACATATAACCCCATTTATGATACGCAAACAACCCCGGGAGCTCCGGACTGGGATTGACAAAAAATAATATCCAATGAACAAATGCTTTTCCATTATGCATTTGATTGACTGCCTGAATTGATTTGCTGTCATATGCCGCAAATCGCTTTGTTGCAAACGGGCATTAAACAGCCAGAATACGGAAAAGACGGTGGACGGTGATAACCTGAAGCCGTCTTTTGCATATAAACCTTTGATGAGTGTGAGTGATTACTGGTCTTTGTCTGTGAAATGAGAGTCGGACTATTGACACATATTGACACATAAAGTAAGATGAGCTATATAGCACAACAAATGACAAGATATGGCAAGCCATGTAATTTAAAGGGACAGATGAAATGTTCTGACTTTTTAACGATATGTTAAAAATCATTTGATTTTTTTGGTTATTTTGATTATATTGTATATAAAGCTAAATGGGGGTAATAGAGGTGAAGGAATCCGACAGGGCAGGCAGTGTAACCGATAATAGCAGGGAAAACTCCGAGCTGTATACGGCGGAGCATTACCGCCGACTGGAGGCTTTGATAAATTCTGCCAAGCTGGGAATGGTCATTATAGACCAGTCCCATCGCGCAATTCATTCCAATCAAAGATTTGCGGATATGCTGGGATATACAATAGAAGAGGTTTTAGAGCTTTACACATGGGATTGGGAGGTAATAACGCCCAGGGAGGAAATTGAAGCTGACTTCAGTGATTTGGCAAAAATTGATTTTACTATTGAGACAAAACATCGCCGGAAGGACGGGAGCACCTTTGATGTGGAGGTAAACGGCACAGGAATCAATTTTGGAAGCTCTCCCGATGACAACGCGATTTTGTGCTTTTGTCAGGATATAAGTGCTAGAAAAGAAGCTGAAAGACTGTTGATAGAGAGCGAAAGAAAATTCAAGAGCTTTGTGGAAAATGCTGCTGATATGATTTTTACGGTGAATATTTACGGTCATGTGGACTATATCTCTCCAAACTGTGAAAGAGTGCTTGGATATCCGCCGGAAAACCTTATGGGACCAAAGCTGCTGGAGCATTTTGAGACAGATGACAGGTTTATGTTTCTCAGGGACATCAAGATGGCGTTTGACGGAGATTTTCGCACCAGCTATGAATATCGGATTTATAACGGCGAAAGACGTCTGCAATGGTATAGTTTCAAGCTCTCGGAGATTGAAACTACGAGCGGTCAGCCGCTTATGATATGCAATGCCAGAAATATAACGGAGAAAAAGGAATACGAGAAAATTCTTGAATATGTCAGTATGCACGATCAGCTGACAGGCGTGTATAACAGGGTGTATTTCAACGAGGAAATAAAACGCAGAGACGAGCAGAACGCTTATCCCTTATCAGTTATTATTTTTGATCTGGATGATTTTAAGAGCGTCAATGATAATTGGGGACATGCGGTTGGAGACAGGGTTCTTGTGGAGTGCACAAAGATTGTCGGCCTCAATCTTAGGAAAGATGATGTGTTGGCACGTACGGGCGGAGATGAGTTTTCGATTTTACTGCCTGCCACATCTGAAAAAGATGCCGGTGTCCTTGCTGAGAGGATAACCAGAAACATTGAAAAGCACAATGAAAAATCCGGTCTGCCGCCGATTAAGATGTCACTGGGTATCGCATCGAAGGAGAATACATCAACCCCGATTGAAACGATTCTCAGGATAGCAGATGACAATATGTACATGGAAAAAAAGGAAAAAAAGCGCCTGAGGGAAGCTGGTGAATTGGAATAACAGAACAGAGGCTGTTTCGGCTATACATAAAAACCCGACTTATCCAGTCGGATTTTTGTGTTTATGGAGCAGATTTTCTTCCGGAGTATGTTTTGACGGGCGCCACAGGATTTATTGCTCAAACCCGGCGGCGCGTTTTATCATCCTGCCTGCGGTTTTTGCTATGTATACAGGGTCAGACTCTCCCGGCAGAACCCGGTGAACTCATCAACAAGGCTCTCGGGTGATAGTATCCTGACCTTCCTTCCAAAGCCGAAAAGCCAGCCTAAAAAAGTGGGGCTTATATATGCGTGTACATTGATTATAAAGCTGTTTTCATCGGCCGGGATTATGGAAATATCCTGGCCGAACCTGTCCAGAGCCACACCAATCAGGGAATTATCGAATTGTAAGCTGATTTTCTCCTCCCGGCCCGCATACATCCCAAAAACTCTTTTTGAATACTCCGCCGGGTCGAATTCTTTGTCGTCGGGAAGCTTCTGCCGTTTTTGCTCTAGGATTTTGACGTTTTCCATCTTGTCTATCCTGAAATTTGAAAGGCTGCCGTATTTCTCATAAAAGGCGGTCATATAGTAGTTCTCATCGTCCCAGGAGAGGGCATAGGGTGAGGCGAAATATTTCTCCCCTCCCTGTCTGTATTGCTTTTCCTTTTTCAAATTGTACTCAAAATATTTGAAGGATATCTGTCTGTCAAGGGCTATTGCCTGATGGATTTTATCCACGTTATAGTAAATCTTTTCATTCATGGTCTTAGCTCTGCCCATAACATAGACCTGGCGCCGCAATTGCCTGGCCTCATGCTTGCTGCAAAGGCTCTCAATCTTTTTAATGAGCTGTCTGGATTTCCTCTCGGTTATGAATTTTGAGGAGGCTACCGCGTCTGCAAGAAGTTTCAGTTCCGGCAGCTCGAAGATTCTGCTGGCCACATAATACTCGTGCTTTTTAGCTTTCCTGTAAATAATATCTGCGCCAAAGCTTCTGAGTTCTTCAAGATCATCATATATGGATTTTCTCTCGGCAGTTATGCCATAGCGGGAGAGCTCTTCAATCATCTGAGCCACCGTCATGGGATGCTCTTCATCGGTGTTCTCCATTAGTATTCTATACAGGTATAGGAGCTTCAGCTTCTGATTTTTTTGCCTGGACAAATTAACCGTCTCCCTTCTGGGTTAAGCATCTTTATAATGCAGCTCTGCCTCCGGCATTTCCAGGATATCTCTGCTGTCTATGCGGCCCTTCAGCCAATCCTCGCGGATTTCCGCAGAAAGGAGTACAGGCATTCTGTCGTGAATAAAGCTGATTTGCGGCCAGGCGGCCATAGTCAGTATAACAAAAACCGGAAGGGGGGAATCCTTTTCAAAGCGGTATAGCCCCGCCATGTATAGGGGAGAGCCCGCCCCTATCTCCATTTTTTGCTTTTTGCCATCCCTCTTTTCCCACTCAAAATAGCAGCTGGCCGGAAGAATACAGCGCCTTTCCTCCATGGACCGTTTGAACATGTTTTTTTCATGGGCAGTTTCAAGACGTGCGTTTATCACATGACCCTTGCCGTCAAATCGGGAAAACCCCCATTTCATCGGCATAGGGGAGTCTTTTGTTATCACGGGAGCGATATTTGTGGGGAAAACCTCGCCTGTCCTGAGGGAGCTTATTTCAGGCGTATCTTTGAATTTATCCTTTATCTTGTCGATTATCAGCTGGATTTCCATATCGTCATCAGGGTCGATATAGTAGCGTCCGCACATATAATCACCACTTTCACAATTATCCTTTATTGTGTTCCGGATTATACCACAAGTGCTTGGATATAACAATTAATATACATAATAATCCGTATATATTGGACGCAAGTATATACAATAATCTATTGAAGCATAAACGATAAATCACCTGATTGGAGATAAAAATGTCCAGAAAAATAACGGTTGACGGAAATCAGGCCGCGGCGAGTTCCGCATATGCCTTCACTGAGGTGGCGGCCATATATCCCATAACACCCTCGTCGCCAATGGCGGAAGCGGTGGACGAGTGGTCATCGAAGGGAAAGACCAATATATTCGGGCAGAGAGTGAGGCTTGCCGAAATGCAGTCCGAGGCGGGAGCGGCAGGAGCTATGCATGGTGCCCTTCAAGCCGGGGCACTGGCCACCACCTTTACTGCCTCTCAGGGCCTGCTTTTGATGATCCCAAATCTCTATAAGATGGCGGGAGAGCTTTTACCTGGCGTACTGCATGTTTCCGCCCGGGCCATAGCCACCCACGCCCTGTCTATATTCGGAGATCATCAGGATGTGATGGCCTGCAGGCAGACGGGAGCGGCCCTTCTGGCATCCGCAAATGCCCAGGAGGCCATGGATTTGGGAGCAATTGCCCATCTGTCGGCGATCTCATCCCGGCTACCTTTCATACACTTTTTCGACGGCTTCCGCACATCCCACGAATACAGAAGCATCGAAGAGATTGAATATGGGGACCTGTCGAGGCTTATAGACAGGCAGGCTCTTGCCGATTTCAGAAACAGGGCACTTAGTCCAAACCATCCCGTAGCAAGGGGAACAGCCCAGAATCCGGATATATATTTCCAGGGCAGAGAAGCGCAAAACAGGTTTTATGATGCCGCGCCCGATATTGTGGCAGGATATATGGAAAAGCTGGGCGAAATGACAGGCAGAACGTATGGACTCTTTGACTATTACGGCTCGCCCGACGCGGAAAACATCATAATAGCCATGGGCTCGGTCTGCGATACGATTAAGGATACCATAGATTTCATAATTTCAAGAGGGGAGAAGGCCGGACTTCTGCAGGTTCGCCTTTACAGACCTTTTTCTGAAAAGCACTTTTTTAAGGCGCTGCCCGTAACTGTAAGAAGAATTGCAGTATTGGAGAGAACCAAGGAGCCGGGGGCACCGGGGGAGCCCCTTTTGAACGATATATGCAAAGTTTTCACCGGAGTGGCGGATTCTCCGGAGGTCATTATTGGCGGACGCTTCGGACTGGGCTCAAAGGACACCACGCCACAGCAGATACTGGCCGTATTTAATAACCTGGCTTCCCAGCAGCCGGCAGGCGGTTTTACCATAGGCATAGTGGATGACGTGACGGGAAAGTCCCTGGCACCCAACAATTCCTATGTTTACCCGGAAAACGGAACGATTGCATGCAAGTTCTGGGGGCTGGGCTCGGACGGGACTGTGGGGGCCAATAAGTCGGCCTGTAAAATAATAGGCGAGAACACGGATTTGAATGTGCAGGCGTATTTTTCATATGACAGCAAGAAATCAGGGGGCACGACCATATCCCATCTCAGATTCGGCAAGGTGCCCATCAGAGCGCCCTATCTGGTATATGAGGCGGATTATATAGCATGTCATAATAAGTCCTTTCTCAATCAATATAATCTGGTGGAGGGTCTCAAGGAGGGAGGAATATTTGTTCTCAACTGTGATTTTGAGCCCACCTCGATTGGACAGCGGCTTCCTGCCGGGCTAAAGCGCTATCTGGCCCAGAAAAAAATCCGCTTCTATATTATAGACGCGGAGAAAATCGCCTCCGAAATTGGCCTGGGCAACCGCATTAACATGATAATGCAGTCAGCCTTCTTCAAGCTCATTGGCGTCCTTCCGGAGGAGCAGGCCGTATTTCTTCTCAAGGAGTCCATTCATAAGGCCTATGGCCGGAAGGGACGGCATATTGAGGAGATGAATTACAGGGCGGTCGATATGGGAATAAACTCACTTGTTAAGGTAGAGGTGCCGGAGGAATGGGCGGACGCGATTGATGAGCCCGGTGAGCCTGACACCGTCCCGGATTTTGTGCGAAAAATCCAGAGGGTCATGGCACGTAACGAGGGGGATATGCTCCCGGTGAGCGCCTTTTCAGGAATGGAGGACGGGACCTTCCCCTTAGGCACGACAGCGTATGAAAAGCGGGGTATCGCGCCCTCCATACCCCAATGGCAGATGGAAAACTGTATACAGTGCGGTTTCTGCTCCTATATCTGTCCCCATGCCACAATCCGTCTTTTCCTTCTTGACAGCCAGGAGGAAAAAGACGCTCCCGACGGATTTAGGACAATAAAGGCGACAGGTAAAGGCCTTGAGGGGCTTCATTTCCGTGTTCAGGTAAGTCCGCTGGACTGCACGGGCTGCGGAAACTGCGCTGACATATGCCCACCGAAGGAAAAGGCTCTGGTTATGAAGCCGGCCCGGCAGGAGATGGAAAACGAGTATTTGAACTGGGAATATGCAATGAAGCTGAGGGAAAAACCCGACCTTATGGACAGGTTTACGGTAAAGGGCAGCCAGTTTGTCCGGCCTCTGCTGGAATTCAGCGGAGCCTGTCCGGGCTGTGGAGAGACTCCATATATAAGGCTTTTGACCCAGCTTTTCGGAGAGCGCATGATGATTGCAAATGCCACAGGTTGTTCGTCAATCTGGGGCGCCAGCGCTCCCTCCATTGCCTATACCACAAATCACAATGGGAAAGGCCCGGCCTGGGCTAATTCTCTGTTTGAGGACAATGCCGAATACGGATACGGAATGTATCTGGGTGTCAGGCAGATACGGGAGAGGCTGGGAGAGCTCATCAGAAAGGCGGCAGAGCTGCAGGGTCTGGATGAGAAGCTCAGGCGTAGCTTTATAAGCTGGCTTGACAACATGGACGACGGCCCAAAATCCAAGATTATTGCCGGAGAAATCAGAAGGATACTCAATGCCACGGAGGTCTCGGACAATGAGATACTGCGCGAGATTTCCGAAAAGTCAGATTATCTTGAAAAAAGGTCTGTCTGGCTCATAGGGGGTGATGGCTGGGCATATGATATAGGCTACGGAGGAGTGGACCATGTGCTCTCCACTGGGGACGATGTGAACATTTTCGTGATGGACACGGAGGTATACTCCAACACCGGGGGGCAGGCCTCCAAGTCCACGCCTGCCGGTGCCGTCGCAAAATTTGCCTATAACGGCAAACCGGTTGGTAAAAAGGATCTGGGTCTGATGGCCATAACCTATGGGAATGTATATGTTGCCCAGATAGCCATGGGGGCCGACCTTAACCATGCAGTTAAAGCCATTAAAGAAGCGGAGAGCTATCCGGGGCCTTCGCTGATTATCGCATACGCGCCCTGTATAAGCCACGGCATCAAAACGGGAATGTCCACAAGTATATACGAGGAGAAAAAGGCCGTGGACGCAGGCTACTGGCACCTGTACCGCTATGATCCCAGGCTCTTGGAGAAGGGTAAAAACCCATTCCGGCTGGATTCAAAGAAGCCCTCCCGGCCTTACAGGGATTTTTTAAACGGCGAGGTGAGATATACCCAGCTTCTGAATTCTGATCCGGAAAGAGGGGAGGAGCTGTTCAGCCTTTCCCAGAAAAACGCGGAACAAAGATTCGAGGCCTATAAAAAGCTGGCCGAATAGGAGCCAGACGCGTCCGCGGCTTCACGGGGGGACCTGTCCCCCCCCGTGATTATCCCCTGCTCACCAGCGGGCTTATTTTTGGCAATCAGCTATCTGCAGGTATCGGGGAAACACAATACACCCCTGTTGCCTCTCTCCTGTTATGTGTAAAGACATGACTTGCCATACAGATATCAGTAAATATATAAGGACAGCAGATAGCTTCCTGCTATTGAGGTTTCTTGGCCCCCGTTTTTGTATGCTTTCTGCTGTATGCTCTGAACTGTCTAATAAAAACTACTTTTCGTTTTCGTCCACATATTCCTTGGCGTTGACAGTCTGGGAGATGTCCGGCATGGATATTCCGGAGCTTTTTTCCCGCTTCTCCTTATTGGCCCAGGGGGCGGTTTTGTGGCTCTCCACCTGCTTTTTCAAATTCCTTTTGAGCATGTTAGTCCTCCAAAGATACATAGTTTATGTTATTTTGCAATCCGTGGTGATAATTATTCTGCTTTTGTTGAAAATATAACATGAAATTATCAGGGGATGCGTAAGACGGCCGGGGAGTATAGAACAGTGTTTTCCGGTAACCCGGGATATTGATATCCGTGGCTGCATAGGGAGGACGACGGAAGAATAAGATATAAGAAAAGCTGTGTCCGGACAAACTGGTTTTGATTAGCGGGCGGATGCAGGCGCAGGGCTATAGCTTTTTACAGATTATTGTATATTTCAAAGGGCAGGTGCTCTTGTTTTTAATTGGGGAATATGCTACTCTGAAAGAAAGATTGGAAAAAATATCTCTATAAAACTCGGTAGATTGGAATGATGGGGCTACGACAGTTGTTCTTTTTTTTGTGGTTTTATTGATATGTGCATCAATATTTGTAAATGGATGGACTGATTCTCCCAATGCGATTGCAACAGTTATTTCCACCCGGGTGCTCAGTCCGAAAATAGCCGTTATTCTGGGGGCGGTCTTCAATTTCCTGGGCGTTATTTTTATGGGCACAGCTGTGGCGGCCACAACTGCAAGTATTGTGGAAATCAGCACCGGTATGGAGGCGCTCATAACGCTGGGAGCCGCCCAGCTGTCAATTGTAATATGGGCGGTTTCGGCCTGGAGATACGGAATACCCACAAGCGAGAGCCATGCCTTAATCGCCGGCCTTATGGGGGCGGGTATATCCCTCAACGGCCCGGAAGCCTTCAACTGGGCTTCCTTTCAGAAGGTTCTTTACGGTCTTGTCATATCCACATTGGTTGGCTTTGTGCTGGGCTTTCTGGCAACCAGGCTCATTGAAATAATATGCAGAAATATTAACCGGCGAAAAACAGAAGGTTTTTTTTCCGTGGGTCAGGTGATAAGCGCCTCGCTGATGGCTTTCAGCCACGGGGCCCAGGACGGGCAGAAGTTTATGGGCATTTTTTACCTTGCCCTCACGGTGGGCGGCGTTTACACATTGGGTGAAGGCGGAGGAATGGACATACCTGTGTGGATTATGCTGCTTTGCTCTCTTTTGATGGCTGTCGGCACGTCCGTGGGCGGATACAGGATAATCAAGTCCATGGGTATAGATATGGTCAGGCTGGAGAAATACCAGGGATTTGCCGCCGAGGTGGTGGCCTCGGGAAGTATGATAGCCGCCACCCTGTTTGGAATTCCTCTGAGCACCACAAATACAAAAGCAACTGCCATGATGGGTTCCGGAGCTTCCAAAGGCATAGGCTCGGTCAACTGGTCCATAGCAAAGGATATGATTATTGCCTGGATATTGACGTTTCCGGCCTGCCTGATACTGGGATATTCATTTGCGGCCTTTTTCAGGTTTATATATAAGCTGTTTTAGGCGCCAGAACGGTTGACGCAGCTTACATCCTGAAAGGCAGTGGTGGCCGTCAACTGTCCTTTGATTTTCATCGTTATTTAATGCCTGCTGAACAAGTCAGGCAATCAGTGTATCTGAAATGGGTAAAACAGGTTTGTTTTGCCCGTCAAATTGCAAATGGGTTTGGCAAAACCCATTTGTTCAGTGGACGTTATTTAGGAATGGATGGTTACTATGGGTAAAATCAGCAGAAAAAAAGTGGACTATTATGAAATGTTCGAAAAGGGTATGCAGATTGCATATAATGCGGCGGTGAAGCTCAAATCTGCATTTGCCGACGGTGTAATAAATGAATTTGAGCTAAAGGAGATAAAGGATATCGAGCACGAGGGGGATTTACATGTTCATCAGTGCCTCAGAGCGATTGATATAGCCTTCATAACTCCCATAGACCGGACGGATATGGTGGAGATAATAAAGGCAATTGAAAACCTGACAGACAGCATCGACTACATTGCGACCCATATTAATATACTGCAAATACGTGACGCCAATAAATACCTGGTCAGCTTTGTGGACTCCATTGTAAGCGCCTGCGACATATTGAATAAGCTTATGAGGGCTCTCAAGCAGTATAAGAAAAACCAGAAAAAAATAAATGAATATATTATAGAAGTAAACAGAATTGAAGAGGAGGGCGATCGCATCTACGCGGAGAGCATGCGCAGGCTATTTCAGGATGAGACCAATGCCATAAAGATAATTAAACAAAAAGAGTTATACCAGCTCCTGGAGGATTCCATAGACCGCTGTGAGGATGTTGCCGACTTGGTGGAAAAGGTTATGGTGGCTAAAACATAATTATATAAATGGCATATGGATAATTTAGGAAACAAATGTATCTGAATCGGGAAAAGCAGGTTTGTTTTCCTGTCAAAAAGAGCTAATTTGCTCTTTTTGCAAGTGGGTTTTGCAAAACCCATTAGTTCAGTGAACATTATATTATGATTTGTATAGTATTTATAAAATTTGACGTTTATTTTGTTAGAAATTATAATTAGTGTATGCTTGACAGGGCATTATCATGTGCTAGACTAAAAGTATATTCTCTAAAGTTGTCAATTAATAAAGATTGTGAGGTGGAGGAAACCACCACAGTGGACAATCTTTATATAAAATTTTCAAATAATTTTAGTCGTCGCGAACGCGGCGGGATGGAGGTAAAAATGAAGAGATTTTTTTCGCTGCTGTTTGTGGCTCTGATGGTATTTACCATGGTTGTGACAATGGCTGCCTGCTCGAACAAAAAAGGCGATAAGGACAAGCCCGTGCTTCGTGTGGGAATGGAGTGCGCATATGCGCCGTATAACTGGGCTCAGAGCGATGATTCAAACGGAGCAATCCCCATCAAGGACAGTAATGATTACGCCTATGGATATGATGTTATGATAGCAAAATACCTGGCCGACAAGATGGGATACGAGGTGGAAATATATAAGATTGACTGGGACAGCCTGCCGATGGCTCTCCAGGCCGGTACTGTGGATTGTGTTATCGCGGGACAGTCCATAACTGCCGAGCGCCTTGAAACAGTTGACTTTACAACCCCCTATTACTATGCCTCAATCGTAGCGCTGACAATGAAGGACAGTCAGTATGCAGACGCAAAGGGACTGTCGGACCTTGCGGGCGCCACTTGTACATCCCAACTTAATACTGTGTGGTATGATGTTTGCCTTCCTCAGATCAAAGATGCAAACATTCTGCCGGCAATGGAATCTGCTCCCCTTATGCTTGTTTCCCTTTCCTCCGGAGCCTGTGATCTGGTGGTAACCGATGAGCCCACCGCAATGGGGGCCTGCGTGGCATATCCGGATATGGTCATGCTTGATTTCACCGGCTCTGAGGACAACTTCATAGTGTCCGAGGAGGAGATAAACATAGGAATATCTGTGAAAAAGGGAAATAAGGAGCTCCTGGATAAGCTGAACGAAGCTCTTGCCACCCTGACAGATGAAGATTTTGTCAAGATGATGAACGAGGCCATTAAGGTTCAGCCTCTCTCCGAGTAGGTTAAACAATCAACCAAATTAGTATCCCGAATTAAAGGGCGGGGAAGTTCCCCGCCCTTTTCAAAGCATGTGCGTGGCCATGATGGTCATACATGATATAGAATAACACTATGCATGTCCGGACAAATGGGATATGCTTTTGCCTGCTAATACTGCCGATTGAGGCGAAATGGAGGTTAACATGTCTTTACCCGATAATTTCTTTGGGAGAATAATTTTCCTGCTGGAGAGATACGGCGGATCTCTATTGAGGGGGGCCGGCTCCACCATTTTGATTGCCATCGTTTCAACGGCAATAGGCTGCTTAATAGGTTTTATTGTAGGTGTAATACAAACAATACCGGTCAGACAAAGCGACAATATTTTCAAGAAGATAATCCTAAAGATTATAAATTTCATTTTATACATATATGTAGAGGTGTTCAGGGGCACACCGATGATGGTGCAGGCCATGTTCATATACTATGGCAGCGCAACGGTGTTCAACATCCATATGGGAAAATGGTTTGCCGCTTTTTTCATAGTTTCCATCAACACGGGGGCCTATATGGCAGAGACCGTGCGCGGAGGAATACTGTCAATTGACCCGGGACAGACGGAGGGGGCAATGGCAATCGGCATGAACCATTTCCAGACCATGACATCGGTTATACTGCCCCAGGCGCTTCGAAATATCATGCCCCAGATAGGCAACAACCTGATAATAAATATAAAGGATACCTGCGTTCTGTCGGCGATAAGCATCGTAGAGCTGTTTTTTGCCACAAAATCCGTTGCCGGCACATATTATACCTATTTTGAAGCAAATTCGATAGCCATGGCCATGTACCTGATAATGACAGTGTTCTTCTCCCGTCTGCTGCGCTGGATGGAGGGTAAGATGGACGGCTCGGACAGTTTTGATATGGCAACCACGGACACCCTTGCCCATACCAGCGGAATGCTCAGCTATCGCGGAAAAAAGAAAAACAACGGTCGGCTTCGGTGATGGTAAATCCGCGTTATAAACATGGGCTGGTACATGTCCTCAAAATACTGTGGGAGGTTGACGGATGGGTCAGACAATTCTCGAAGTGAGTCATTTGGGAAAGAAGTTCGGAGACAATGTGGTTTTGCGGGACATCAATATATCTGTTTGCTCCGGAGATGTGACAAGTATAATCGGTTCGTCGGGCTCAGGGAAATCAACCCTCCTGAGATGCGTGAATTTGCTTGAAACTCCAACCTCCGGACAGATCCTGTATTACGAAAGAGATATAATGGACAAAGGCTTCGATGTTCCTGCCTATAGGGCAAAGGTCGGCATGGTTTTTCAGAGCTTCAATCTGTTTTCAAATATGTCAGTTCTTGAAAACTGTGTAGTTGGTCAGGTTAAGGTCCTCAAAAGGCATAGAAAGGAAGCGGTGGAAAAGGCCAGATTTTATCTTGAAAAGGTTGGAATGGGAGCCTTTATAAATGCCAAGCCCCGGCAGATATCCGGCGGCCAGAAGCAGAGGGTAGCCATAGCCAGGGCCCTGGCCATGGAGCCGGAGGTTCTCCTTTTCGACGAGCCTACCAGCGCTCTGGATCCCCAGATGGTGGGAGAGGTGCTCGGCGTAATGCGCACTCTTGCCGGAGAGGGCATGACCATGATAGTTGTTACCCATGAAATGGCTTTTGCCAGAGATGTGTCGAGCCATGTTGTGTTTATGAAGGATGGGGTTATCTGCGAGGAGGGCACGCCGGAGCAGATTTTTGGCAGTCCCGAAAAACAGGAGACAAGGGACTTTCTCTCAAGGTTTTTTGACCGATGAACTTTTATACTGTTTTATGCGTTTGTGCCACGTCATTGTATTGACATAAAAATACATATGTTGTATATTAAAAGCAGAAAAATTTAATAGTTTCCGAGCCTTTCGGCCTAAGGGCTTATCATTAAAGCCTATGGCCGTCTGGCCCGAGAAAAGCTTTCTTTTCTCGCGGGGCCGATGTTGGAAACGACACGACCTTCACGTTTTGAGAAGGAGACAAAATGCCGCATTACTTATGTAATATGGTTTTATAAAAGTATTTGCAGCCTGTTTTGTTCTACTCAAAACAGGCTGTTTTTAACCATATTTCATAATACGTTTAGAAGGATGATTTTGATGCAAAATAACATAAGCGCCGACAGGGCCAGGGATATGCTTCTTGAGCTTCCGGTCCTTTTAAAAACGGAAAAGGTAAAGCTGGAAGCTTCCCATGGCCGGATTTTGGCCTCAGATGTTTATGCGGAAATCCCTGTTCCCCCCTTTGACAGAAGTCCCTATGACGGGTATGCCTTCAGGGGTGAGGACACTGTATCCGCCACGAAGGAGAAGCCCGCAATACTTGAGATTACCGAGGAGATTCCGGCGGGAGAGATGCCGGAGGTTGAGATCACTCCCGGCAAAGCGGCAAAAATACTCACCGGAGCCCCCATGCCCAAGGGAGCAAATGCCACAGTCAAATATGAGATTACCGAGTATACGGATAAATGGGTAAAGATTTTTGAGCCTGTATCCCCAGATACGGATATAGTATATGCGGGCGAGGATATAAAAAAGGGAGAGCTCATAGCCAGTGGGGGGACCGTCATAGACCCGCCACTGGCAGGTCTGCTGGCATGCCAGGGTGTTTGTGATATTCAGGTATATAAAAAGCCCACAGCCATCATAATCAATACGGGCTCGGAACTGGTGGAAGCAGGTAATCCACTGCCTCCCGCGAAGATATATAACAGCAATGTGTATACCTTAATGGGCTATTTGCGCAATATGGGAATGCTGGCCCATAACGGGGGGACTGTGGATGATGACCCGGAGCTGATTGCTTCCGCAATAACCCAGGCGCTGGAAAAATCCGATGTGGTTATAACAACAGGAGGCTCCTCCGTGGGGGACTATGACTGGTCCCTGAAGGCCTTCGGTCTGACAGGGGCCCGGGTACTCTTTTGGAAGGTGGCTGTGAAGCCCGGAGGGGCTATGCTGGCTGCCGTAAAAGACAATAAACTGATATTGGGACTTTCAGGCAATCCCGGGGCGGCTGTTCTGGGTCTATTCAGAGTGGCCATGCCCTATCTTCGCAAGCTGTGCGGGAGGACTGATATACTGCCGGAGACAGTGGAGCTCTTCCTGGAAAAGTCCTTTAACAAGGCTTCAAAGCCCGCAAGACTCATCAGAGGAAGACTTGTTATAAAGGACGGGAAGGCCTTTTTTTCCGAGAATGAGCAGCAGGGAAACGGCAGCGTATCCTCCCTGAGTGGCTGCGACCTTATCGCCGAGCTGCCCGCCGGTAGCCCACCCCAGCCGGCAGGCGCTGTTGTGAAGGCCTATGTGGTGAAAGGCTATATTTGATGACTGACCGGTTTGGCAGAAAAATAACATATATCAGGCTCCCGGTGACCGGCCTGTGCAACCTCAGATGCGTCTACTGGATGCCTGAGACAGGAGTTAAAAAAACACGGGGACTGTGTAATGCCCAGGTAGGGCATATTCGCGATAGTTCTTGGGGAAGGGAAAATATGTGCCGGTGATAAGATTGTCGTGTTGAATGGGGCTACATAAAAAAACGGCTCTGGAGAGCCAAAGCTGAAAACGGAGGCAGAATATGTACAGGGCAGCTGTGATTACAGTGAGTGACAAGGGCTTTTCAGGTGAGCGGGAAGATATCGGTGGCCCCCTTGTCTGCCAGCTTTTGAGGGAGGCGGGCTTCGATATAGCCTACACCTCAGTCGTGCCCGATGAGCGGGAGTCTATTGAAAAGGAGCTTATCCACACAGCGGATAACCTGGATATGGCCCTCACGGTCACCACCGGGGGTACAGGATTTTCCCCCAGGGATGTGACACCGGAGGCCACAGTGGCGGTCTGTCACCGCCTTACGCCGGGAATACCTGAGGCCATGCGACACGAAAGCCTGAAGGTGACAAAGCGGGCCATGCTTACCAGAGCCCAGGCCGGTATACGGGGAAAAACCCTCATAATAAACCTGCCGGGAAGCCCGAAGGCCATTAAGGAAAACCTGGGGGCAATACTGCCCGCTCTGGAGCACGGGCTTGAGATGCTGCGTGGCAAAAAATGCGACTGTGCCGGAGACGGTGCTTAGCGGTATTACAGCCCGAAGGTATCGTTGATTGCCTCATAATACCGGGGGGAGTCAGAGCAGTTCTGATGCCCCGCTCCGTCAATGAGAAGCAATCGGCAGTTCTTGTTTGCCGAGTGGTTTCTCAGCGCGCATCTGACAGGAACCTGCCTGTCCTGCTTGCCGTGTATGAGCAGGACGGGGCAGGTTATTCTTTTTAGATTTTTGAAGGTATTGAACCTGCCGCTTTTCAGCCTTGCCATGTTCAGATATGCAAAGGGAAAGAAAAGCTTCGTTTTTTTGAGTGTGCCTCCTATCAAATCATTCAATGTGGCCAGGCCAGATTCAATGATAAGCCCCTTGACATTGAGACCGGACACCAGCTCGGCGGCAATGGAAGCGCCCTGAGACCGACCGTGAATAATAATATCCTCGGGGGTGATGTGGCGATGCCGCTTTATGTGGGACACTGTCTTGATTAAATCCGGTATGACCTTTTTAAAGGAGAGCTTACCGCCGCTTTTCCCGTATCCCCGAAGGGATACTGCACACAGGTTGGCCCTTACGTTTCGGTGCATTTTTCTGAAAAAATCACTGAAATAGGTAATATTTCTGGCGTTTCCGTGAATGAATATAATCGTGTTTTTTGTGGGCACCCAGGAGCCTATCCACCAGCTCTGAAGTTTTACGCCCTCCTGGACCTGTATGAACTCCTCTTCAATTTCCAGGTCTTTTGGGTATTCCAAAATAGTGCTCTTGGCCTTTCTGCCCCTGACGCGGAGCAGAAACTCCATATTGAGGACGAGAACAACGGGTACAGCCACATAAATGCATATAATTATAATCAGTGCTGTCAGCATTGCCGTATAAACCCTTTCTGTAAATTTGATAAAAGGAGCGTCAAAAGGCGGGCTTCGCTGCTGCCTTTTCTTCACTGGTCAGGCAGCCGGCGAGGATTTCACTGCCGGGTCTGTGACGCTCCATATTCTTCTGTACAGCTTTTTCCGAGTGGTTTGCATAGCAGTATATACAGCCGCCAGCGCAGGTATTATATGCACCTATGTCCGTGCTTGTCATGCAGCCGCAGCCATTTCGCTGATTTTTGTCGGGCTTTAAATCCAGAGTTCTTCCGCATATGCGCTCAATCAGGCTTTTATCCACGCAACTGGATTTTTTAATACCAAAAGAGGAGAGCTCAATGTTTTCGCAGCAGGCCGCCGCCTCAAGTCCCAGTTCCCTTGCCGTCTTTCCGAAAAACTCCGCCAGCCCGGCAGCGACCTCTTCTTCCACGGGCTTTATAATGGCCGTTTTAAGCTTGGGGTATATATCCACAAAGCTTATTATTACCTTTTTTGTATACCTGCAGAGCTTTTGAGCCAGCTGGGAAAAATGCCTTTTGTGATACTCCATATCAATAAAGTCATTTATTATAATCGGATCATAGCGCCATATGACTTTTTCGCTGCCTATCATGCGGGAGAGCTCTATAAAGGTGCTTACAATGTCCCGCTTATTACGCAGGTTTTTTTCAATTCTGCCGTCATAGGGCGTCAGGGTAAAGAGAAAGTAGTATTTAAAGCCCATATGGTCAATCTCTTGCAGATGGGGCATAATACCTTCCGGGTCTTTGGTCCAGAACACTATGCAGTCCACCGACTGCGCTGTCAGTGGCACGGGTTTTACCTGAGAGTGGTTGAAGGGATTTCGCGTATAGACAAAGCCCTCCCTGAGCCTGCCTAAAAGCCACTCCGGGTAGTAGCAGGGAATGTCCGTGCGTCTTGAGGCCGAAATTATCATCTTTAGATACGCTCCTGTCCGCCGGGCTTATCCCTTTTCCGGCGGGGTATATTAATAACCATTATATGGCTGTATCCGGCAAATATCAAATGGTTTTCGATGTTTTCCCGATTTTAGCTTAAACAGTAAGATGCTATAGGCATATCTTTCCGGTAGCAAAAAGGGAGATTTTCGGATAAATTATATATAAATAATATCTGATGAACAAATGTGTTCTGTGTAACGTATTTGTAATTTGGCGTGGCAAAACGAAATTTTTGCCCCTTCAGATACATTGATTGACTGCTAAGTGCAAGGCTATTTACCGATTACGATAAAAACCTTGATCAGCAGGCATTAAATATGAAAAGCAGGGGTCCGGAATGAAAAGAATACTACATATATGCCTTCTTATGGTGGTCCTGTTCAGCCTTATGAAGAACTCACAGGCATATGAATACAGGCACAGCATGTCATATATCTATTTCGGCAACACATCACAGTATACATATTATGTGGACAGGTCTAAAAACTCGATAAATGAAATCTCTCCCAGCTATTTCGACTTAAACGAAGACGGCAGCCTGAGGCTTACCGCTACAGTCAGTGAAGAATTCATCAGGGATATGCACAGCAGAGGAATAGCTGTGGTGCCTTTCTTAAGCAACCACTGGAATCGGAAAGTTGGCGTGGCCGCTTTGGAAAACAGGCATCTACTTTCAGACCAGATAGTTTCGGCAATCGAAAAGTATAATCTTGACGGGGTAAACATTGACATTGAAAATGTTACAGAATCAGAGCGAGGCTTATGTGGATTTTATAAGGCTGCTTCGGGAGAAGCTGCCTGGAGATAAAATCCTGGCCGTAGCGGTTTACCGCAAATCCCTATTATACAAATTCCGGCTGGCAGGGCTCCTATGACTATGCCGAGCTGGCAAAGTACAGCGATTATCTGATGATAATGGCATATGACGAGAGCTACGAGACCGGACCGGCGGGACCGGTGGCAGGCCTTCCTTTTGTTGAAAAGTCCATACTGTATGCACTGAATCTGGTCCCGGGGGAGAAGATAGTGCTGGGGTTGCCGTTCTACGGACGGATATGGTCAAACTCTGGGGGATATCCCCAGGGGTACGGCATCAGCAACGAGAGAATAGAGCAGTTTATATCAACCTACGGAGGAAGGGTTGTTTTTGACAAAGCCTCTCAATCGCCAAAAGCCACTGTAACCATAAAGCCATGGGATACGAAACCCCTGGTAGGCGGAAAGGCCCTTGCCCCAGGTACATACACCATATGGTTTGAAAACGAGTTTTCCCTGAAGGGAAAGCTCTCTCTTGTGGAAAAATATAATTTAAAGGGAACAGGCAGCTGGAGCCTCGGGCAGGAGCAGGCGGAAACCTGGGATTATTATAAATACTGGCTCAACGGCTGCGCTTTTGAGGATATAAGGCACAGCTGGGCAAAGGAGCAGATATTGCAGGCCTATGTGAAGGGCTGGATTACCGGCTTTTCAAAGGAAAGCTTCATGCCCGAAAAAACTCTGACCCGGGCCCAGGCAGCCGCAATGCTGGTGCGCATCATGAACCTGGATGTGAGAAAACACAGTGAATATGCCTTTGATGACAGTAAGGGATGCTGGGCGGAGGAATATATTAATACCGCCAGAAAGCATGGCCTTGTTTCCGGTGTGGAAAATAATCTCTTTAAGCCCGACAGTCCCATATCACGCCAGGAGGTGGCTGTGATGCTCAACAACATCCTGGGCTACAGTGCCCAGGGCAGTGTCCCGGCCTTTTCGGACGTATCGCAGACAGGTAATTCATGGTCATATGAGGCTATATGCGCCCTGTCTCAAAAGGGCCTGATTACCGGCTATCCGGACATGACCTTCCGCCCGGAATACCACATAACAAGAGCCGAGATGACAGCTTTGCTGACAAGAGTATACGGTGCGTAATGCAGAAATATAGTGCATCCCCTCGGAGAGAAGTTTCCACAGCTCTTCGAGGGTTTTTTGCAGAGTTTGCATAACCCCCGCAGGGACATGACTTGTCATGTCCGTCAGATATGATGATACGGCGAAAAAGAAGGAAGTGCGTCGACGGACTACTCCCTCAGTCGCAAAGCTTGCTCCCATGGAACCAATGGTTCCTTTTAGAGGGAGCTGTAAAAGCCTCCCTCTTGAGGGAGGTGTTGCGCAGCAACGGAGGGAGTAACAGCGCGTAGCATTTAGATATAATGGCAAGAGGACAGATCACAAAAATGGCACCGCGGATATTGGTTTTATGGTGTCCATACTCTTTTGCCGCTCATAATTACTATTGACTGAAAAATTTATACATTTTATACTGAGCATAGGCCTGACTAAATTGTGGAAAATGCGTCAGACCTGATTGGTAATCCACATCAAAAGGTTTTGCAGTTTATTTGTGGGGGAATGAGCATGGGAGATGTTTTCAGCTATAAAAAGCCTGCCCTTTGGATTGCTATAGCGGTAATTGCCGTCTGCGCAGTGGTCGTACTGTGTCTTCTTATAAATCCCAAAGCCGGGGATAAGCCGGAGGAGCAGTATGCGCCTCCTCTTAATAGGATGCCGGAGGACTACAGCCTGTCAGATGCCAAAAATGACGGATGCGTTGTCTTTGAAGACGGGGACATCACCTCCGGGCAATCCGTCTGGGCTTCCTTTTCTAAAAAGGTTAATTCAAAAGAGACGGCACAGGTTCGGCTTGTATATTATTATACACTTGGAGATTCCTCGAGATACGCTCCGGAGCTCTATGAGGAGATAAAGGACGACTATCCTGTAATGTATATAAAAGACCTGGTTTACGACGGCGAGGGCTTCAACATCGAAGGCTATGAGGATGGAGAGTGGGTTTCCCGCCGATACAGGTATCTGATGAAATATGAGGGAGAGCCCCGCAGCAAATGGGCAGTATTTTCCGAATATTTATACTATGTTCTGACAAACGATGAAAGTGTTACCTGGGAGGATATTGAGGACGGTATGTTTAGCTCTCTGATGGGCGACCAGATTGACCATTACCGTGTATATACCGATTTGAGCTGAGGATTACATGTAATATCGCATCACGGCAGAAAGGAGGTTATTATGGCAGATATCAAGTATGATATAAAAGAGGAAATCGGAATACTATCCGAGGGAACAAGGGGATGGAGAAAAGAAATCAATCTTGTCAGCTGGAATGGCCGGGAGCCAAAATATGATATTCGTGACTGGTCCCCACAGCGCGAAAAAATGGGCAAAGGAATTACTTTGACAGCAGAAGAGATTAAAAAGCTGTGTGATATTCTCAAGGATTTGGAGTTGTAAGGACAAGCTGTGTTTAATAAAATTTTAGGAGTATCCGGCTTTACGATAGTCTGGCGGGCTACTCCTAAATTGCATTTTATTGTTCAGATCAGCCGGCTTGTCAAATAACCTTTCTCACATTGTACATGGAGTCAAGCACCAGCCAGTTTTGGGGAGTGAAGCTGTTTATGGTCCAGTAGCTCACGCCGCCCAGGCCGTATATGTCCACGAGCCTGAGTCTTGCCTGTATGCTGCGGGCATCATCGAACCACACCTCATGGCGGCGCCCCTGAGCATCGTAATAGTTATAAAAGGGTGCCTGGGATCTGGCATCAAACTGTATCTCCGCTCCCACTCTGAAAGCCTGCTCCACGGCGGCCCTGTTTGTCAGGGTTCTTGCGGCAGAGCCCCGGACAAAGGGCAGGGTCCAGTCATAACCGTAGTTGGGCATCCCCATCAGTATTTTTTCTCGAGGTATGGCAGTCACTGCGTAGCTAAGCACCCTTCTCACCTGGTCAACAGGGGAGACAGCCATGGCCGGGCCATAGGTGTAGCCCCATTCGTAGGTCATGAGAATTACATGGTCCACCAGCGCTCCCATGACAGGGTAATCATGGGCCTCATAGAGAAGCCCCGGCTGGTCGGCGCTTATTTTCGGTGCCAGTGCAACGGACAGGGAAAATCCCAGGGGCCTGAGCCTGGCGTTCAGAGCTCTCATAAAATTGTTGTATTTCTCTCTGTCTTCAGAATATATGTATTCAAAATCCACATCCAGTCCATAATAGTTTTTCTGCTGAAGGACTTCCACCACATTGTTTATCAGGTTTTCCTGTGCCTCCTGATTGTCGAAAATCGCCCTGGCCAGGTCGCTGGAAAAGCTGGCGCCCTCCTCTATATTTGTTATGACCATCAGGGGCGCTACCCCGGCAGCGCGGGCTGTTTGAATCAAAGGGGTATCGTTAATTTCCGGCAGGCTGCCGTCTGGCCTGACCTGATAGCTGAAAACACTCAGATATGTAAGATAGGGCAGGGTGCTTCGCAGCACATCCATACTGATGTTGGGGAAAGCGTAACCATTGACATAAATTGTACCCAGAGGTTGGGAAGGTACCGGGATTGTGATTGTCTGGCCGATCTGAAGCCTGGCAGGGTTTATTCCGGGATTGGCGGCTATGAGAGAATTCAGAGACACTCCGTAATTTCTTGCTATGGTAAACAGGGATTCTCCCGCCGAAACCGTGTGGGTGCTGATATCTCCGGGTATAACAATAGCCTGGCCTACAGCCAGCTGGGAAGGATCAGACAGCCTGTTGGCGTCGATAATTGAGGCAGAGCTGACACCGTATCTGCGGGCTATGCTGAATATGCTCTCGCCCTGCCTGACCACATGTATTGTCAAGTCTTTCACACTCCAATAATTGAATCAGTTGCATTTTGCGTCAAATCATTATATGTGCAATAGACCCATATCGTGATATGACAAGCCCAGGTAACAAACAGAGCTAAGCAGCCAGCATACGGGACGGGCCTCATCACGCCAGCTCTGGAATTATATGCCATACATCTCATGTTATCTTTGGCTCCCTCTGAACTGTTGGCTTAGTAAACAGGGGGAGCTGTCAGTGGAGCAGACTGAGGGAGTAGATTTTCTCTGATTGGCTACGGGTTGATACGAAAGTTTTGCAAAAACAACAAAACCCTCGGAGAGCAAAGGTTCCCTCTGCTCTCCGAGGGTTTGTGCGTTATATTTCTGCGGGACTATGTGCCTATAACTTCATAGCCCTGTTCTTCAATGGCGGTTTTAAAATTCCCCTCCGTTGCCATGCCCGGATCAAATTCCACCGTGACGGTTTTCTTTTTTAAATCCACATCCACCGAACTTACGCCGGCCAGCTCTCCGACTGCCTTCTTAACCCTGTTTTCACAGTGTTGACAGGACATACCCTCCACATTTAACGTTACTTTTTGCATTGACAACCCTCCCGGATTTTGTTTTATTTTAAAGCGTCTCAGACGCAGGGCGTTTGTAACAACGGATACGGACGAAAAGGCCATGGCGGCGCCGGCAAAAACAGGACTCAGAAGGGGACCGCCAAAGATATAAAAGACTCCCGCCGCAAAGGGAATACCGATGGTATTGTATATGAATGCCCAGAACAGGTTTTGCTTGATATTTCTGATGGTTGCCTTGCTCAGAGCAATGGCCGTGGCCACCTCGTTCAGGTCGCCTCCCATTAAGACCACATCGGCGGATTCCACAGCCACATCGGTGCCGGTGCCTATTGCCATGCCCACATCGGCCTGAACAAGAGCAGGGGCGTCGTTAATCCCGTCGCCCACCATGGCAACCCTTTTGCCGGAATCCTGCAGCCTCTTAATTTCCCGGGCCTTGTCAGCAGGAAGCACGTCGGAAAGGATGTGCTGAATCCCCACTTCTTTTGCAATGGCCTGGGCAGTGTTCCGGTTGTCGCCGGTTATCATATATATATCCAGCCCCATGGAACGCAGCCTGAAAATTGCTTCCGCGCTGGATTGCTTCACCGTGTCCGAGGCGGCCATAAGCGCGTGGAGCTTTCCGTCTGCCGCCACATATAGGAGGGTTCTGCCGGAAGCGGCCAGAGCTCCGGCATCGGCAGTTGCTATCTGCGTATCAATATCATTCTCATTCATGAGCTTCAGATTACCTACCAGTACCCTTTGGCCGGATATAACCGCGTCAATTCCCCGACCGGGAACAGCCGTGAATGAGGACGGATTATCAGGCTTCATACCCCTGTTTTCAGCCTCCTGAACAACGGCCTTTGCGATGGGATGCTCCGAGCCCCGTTCCGCTGAGGCGCAGAGAAAGAGCGCCTGCTCCTCGGTGATGTCTCCATACAGCCTGATATCCGTCAGCCTGGGCTTACCCTCGGTGATGGTTCCGGTCTTATCCAGCACCACGGCATCTATCTTATGGGAGGCCTCAAGAGCCTCACCGCCTTTTATCAGAATGCCCAGCTCGGCTCCCTTTCCTGTGCCTACCATAATTGCCGTAGGCGTGGCAAGTCCCAGGGCGCAGGGGCAGGCGATTACCAGGACGGAAACGAATATGGAGAGGACAAACTTGAAGTCATAACCCGCTGCTGCCCAGCCAATGGCGGATACAATTGCTATTAGCAGAACAACCGGGACAAACCATCCCGAAACCACATCGGCAAGCAGCGCGATGGGTGCTTTTTTCCCTTGGGCTTCTTCCACCAGTTTTATTATTTTGGACAAGGCCGTGTCTTCGCCCACATGGGTTGCTTTAAATTTGATGAGGCCCTCTCCATTTATGCTGCCCCCTGTTACCCGGGAGCCCGGAGACTTTTCAACAGGCAGGCTCTCCCCGGTGAGCATGGATTCGTCCGCAGTGGAAATGCCCTCATATACCTGGCCGTCAACAGGGAAGGAGGAGCCGGGTTTAACGATGATTATATCCCCGACAGCCACCTCATCCAGAGGTACCTCCAACTCCTTGCCGTCCTTTTCGATGATTGCGGTTGTGGGTCTTAGCTGCATAAGCTTTTTTATAGCCTCCGAAGTCTTCCCCTTGCTTCTGGCTTCCAGATATTTACCCACCATAACCAGAGTTATAACCACGGATGCAGATTCAAAATATAGGGACTGGGTGTAGGCGTGATCGCCCATATAGATTCTGACGGTGGCGAAAATACTGTATAAAAACGCGCTCCCTGTCCCTATGGCAACAAGAGTGTCCATGTTAGGCGCGCCCTTGAAAAGAGTTTTGAAGCCCCGTGTGTAGAACCTGCTTCCGGCCACCAGAACGGGGATGGTCAGCGCAAACTGAACAAGGGCGAATGTGAGGGGATATCTGTGGTGGTCCAGAAAGCCGGGCATTGGGAGTTTGAGAAAACCAAACATATGCCCCATGGCGATATAAAAAATGGGCACAGAGAATACGATTGCCGTTATAAGTCTTATGCGCATATTCCGGGCCTGTTTTCTCTCACGTTCCCTCTCAGGGTCCGCCGCGGCTTCGGCTGCAATGTCCCGGGGCGTATAGCCTGCCTTTTCTATGGCCGCCTTTATTTCCGACAGCTTTATTCGAGAAGGGTCGTATATGAAAGTGCCCCGGTTGGTCATAAGGTTAACCTGGGCGGATTGAACTCCCTCCAGTTTCCTTGTGGCCCGTTCTACCGCACCGGAACATGCCGCGCAGGTCATACCGTCTATTAAAAGCTCAACCGTTTTTGTGCTTTGTTCACCGATGAGCCCGTATCCGGCATCTTCCACAGCCTTCTTAATTGTGTCAAAATCAGTTTTAGTACTGTCAAATTTAACATAGAGCTTTTCTGAGGCTATATTCACATTGGCTTGATGAACACCATCCAGCCCGGCCACTGCTTTTTGAACGCTGGCTGCACAGGCTGAGCAGGTCATTCCCGTTACCCTGTAGTTTTTTTCTGTCATCTTTACCTCCCATAAGAAAAGGGAT
Organism: Clostridiales bacterium; assembly: GCA_012520295.1. Taxonomy (GTDB): domain Bacteria; phylum Bacillota; class Clostridia; order Oscillospirales; family Oscillospiraceae; genus JAAYOP01. The sequence goes on from JAAYOP010000097.1 coordinate 29,027, forward strand.
TTGAGGAGTCCTTTATATATTCTATATGATATCACAAGTTTACTATATTCAACTGATTTTTTCTGTGTTTTTGTTACATATAGAAATATTTGTACATTATTCTCGTATGAATGAACATCAAACAATACATATTTCGACAATTTGCACCATATAAAGTCTGATAAAGTTAATTTGAATAAAATTTAAAAAAATACTATAGAATTTGTAAAAAATTACGATAGATTTATTGTGGGTTATCTATAAATGAATCAAGCCTTAAGGGCAGGCCGATAAGGTGGAGGTAAAAATGTTCGAAGTGGGAGATAGGAAAATTCGCATCCTTATGGTGGACAGTGACACGGAAAACCTTGAAACCGGAAGAATAATACTGGAGAGCGAGGGCTATGACATATATATTGCCCATAATGGCGAGACTGCCCTTGAGTTGATTTGCAGTATTAACTTCGACATGGTACTTATTGGCATATCTTTGCCTGATATGGATGGATTTGAAGCTTTGAACATACTTAAAAACAATGAACACAGCAAAGATATTCCTGTTATATTTCTCACAGACAGGCTGGATGTGGAAACTGTAGTCAAAGGGTTTATGTCGGGTGCTGTAGATTACATCAGAAAGCCGTTTGTAGAGGTTGAGCTGAAGGCCAGGGTAAAAAACCATGTAAAAATGAAAAAGATATCCGAGGAGCTTGCCCAAAAAACCACTGACCTGCGCGAAGCATACAGCCTTATTGAGTTTATCAATACAACCGACCCTCTCACAAACCTTTGTAACCGGAGAGAGATTATTAACCGTCTTGAGGCTGAAAAGGTGAGGTTTGAGAGGTATAGCCGCCCGTTTTCCCTTATAGCCGCAGATATAGACAATTTTGAGAGGATAAACGAAACCTATGGTCGGAGATTTGGCGATTATGTTATTACCTGCGTGGCGGATATTTTAAATGGCGGTTCAAGAAAGCAGGACAGTATTGCAAGGCTGGAGGGCGGGCAATTTTTAATTCTGCTACCTGAAACCGGAAGAGTCGGGGCAATAAACTATGCTGAAAAGAACAGAATCAGAATAGAAGAACATGAGTTTATAAAAGAAGACAGCAGAGCAAGAATAACCATGACCTTCGGCATCAGTGCCTATGACGGGAAACAGGAGATTGAGGAGCTGGTGGAAAGGGCAGAAAAAGCGCTGTATGACGGGAAGAAGAAAGCGAAAAACTGTGTATACGCCAATCAATAGCCGTTTAATCTTATAGAATAAGCAGCCGGGCCAAAGGCCCGGTTTTTTGCGCTGTCATGCGCTGTTATAATAACTTGCGGATTTTTGGAAAATATTCTATTATATTATAAGTGTGTGATAATCGGGCTGAGAGATTAAATATATTAGCAAGTGTTACCTGACTGAAAGGAGCATAGATATGCCGATAACAGGAGCTTTTATACTGCCCCATCCTCCCATCATAATGCCCCAGGTCGGGCGCGGTGAGGAGAAAAAAATCAGCAAAACCATAAGCTCATTTGAAGAGATAGCCAGAAGAGTAGCGGCGCTAAAGCCGGATACGATAGTTCTCACATCTCCCCACAGCATAATGTACAGTGATTATTTTCACATATCGCCGGGCGTATCGGCACAAGGGGATTTGGGCAGCTTCGGGGCGCCCCAGGTAGCAGTAAGCGCCCGATATGACACATGGTTTATCGGTGAGCTGGAAAAAGAGGCAAAATCCAAAGGGATACCGGCCGGAACCCTTGGTGAACGGGATAAGACCCTAGACCATGGCACGGTGATTCCCCTGGCATTTGTAAACAAGGTTTACTCTGATTACTCCCTTGTCCGCATCGGACTGTCGGGACTGCCCCTTGCCGACCACTACAGGCTGGGTATGTGTATCGCCCGGGTAGCGGAGCGCTCCGGGAAGAATGTGGTTTTCATTGCCAGCGGAGATCTGTCCCATAAGGTATCAGCCAGCGGCCCCTATGGCTTTGCTCCCGAGGGGCCGGAGTTTGACAGGCAGATAACAGGGGCGATGGCGGAGGGCGATTTCCTCAAGTTCCTGTCATTTCCTCCTGAGTTCACCGAAAAAGCCGCCGAGTGCGGCCTCAGGTCCTGTGTAATCATGGCCGGAGCCCTGGACGGGAAAAGGGTCCAGGCGGAGCTGCTGTCATATGAGGGAACATTTGGTGTTGGCTATGGAACTGCATCCTTTTTTCCCGGCGGAGAAGATGGCAGCCGCAGGTTTCTGGAGATATATTTGGAGCGGGAACGCAGTAGAATAGAGGAAATTAAAAAGAATGAGGATGAATATGTAAAGCTGGCCAGGCACTGCGTTGAGCATTTCATAAAAACCGGAAAACTAGCCCCTGTTCCCCAAGGGCTCTCTGATGAAATGCTCAAGTCGAAGGCGGGAGTATTTGTGACAATAAAAAAACACGGCGAGCTTCGCGGCTGTATTGGCACAATTTCTCCGGTCACAAATAGTATAGCCGAGGAGATTTGCAGAAACGCCGTAAGCTCCTGCGCCGGGGACCCCCGTTTTGACCCTGTCCGCCCGGAGGAGCTTCCGGACCTACAGTACAGTGTGGATGTGCTCTCACCTCCGGAGAACATTTCCTCTCCGGACATGCTGGACGTTAAGCGCTATGGTGTTATAGTTTCCCGCGGCGCCCGAAGAGGTCTCCTGCTTCCCAATCTGGACGGAGTGGACACGGTGGAACAACAGATAGACATTGCCATGAAAAAGGCAGGCATCAGGCCGGGAGAGGACTATAAGCTGCAGAGATTTGAGGTGATCAGGCATCAATGAGAGCGGTGTGTGATATATGCCCCCATCACTGCGGATTGAAGGAAGGGGAAACGGGGTTTTGTAAAGCAAGAACAAATATAAACGGCAGTATAACCTGCATAAACTACGGAAAGCTCACCTCGTTGGCCCTGGATCCTATAGAAAAAAAGCCTCTGAACCGCTTTCTTCCCGGAAGTAAAATTCTGTCGGCCGGCAGCTTCGGATGCAATCTGAGATGTCCCTTCTGTCAGAACCACTGCATATCCATGGCCGGCGAGGAGGAGATTGAATCGGTATTCCTGTCGCCGGAGGAGCTTGTGGAAAAAGCGCTGGAGCTTGTTCCGAGGGGTAACATAGGTATTGCCTATACGTATAATGAGCCCCTTGTGGGCTATGAATATGTGGCCGACTGCGGAAGGCTGGCCCGTGAAAAAAAGCTAAAAAACGTGCTTGTTACAAACGGCTATATATGCCCCGGACCCCTGACTGATCTTCTGCCCTTGATTGATGCCATGAATATTGACCTGAAGAGCTTTGATATGAAGTTCTATAAGCGTATTGGCGGCAAGTTGGAAACAGTTAAGCAGACAATTCGTCTTGCGGCCGCAAGCTGCCATGTGGAAATCACCTTTCTGGTTATACCGAACGAAAACGACAGTGCCGATGAAATAAAAGCCATGTCGGAATGGATTTCTTGGATAGACCCGGACATACCCCTTCATATATCCCGTTTCTTTCCCATGTACAGGTATGACATGAGAAAGCCCACACCCGTATCAAAGGTGTATGAACTTGCTGAAATCGCCAAAAAGAGCCTCAGATATGTGTATACAGGTAACTGCTGAAGCATAAAAAACTCTAATTGAAGATGGCTGAACTTAAAAACATGGAATGTTCAATTCGACCTGCAGAGATGCGGTAGCAGGAAGCCGCTGTCAAAACACGGCACATAGCACAAAGATATTTAACAAAATTGCATTATTTGCACAAAA
>JAAYOP010000098.1 GCA_012520295.1 Clostridiales bacterium
CCACCCGTTCCCATTCCGAACACGGCAGTTAAGCTCATCAGCGCCGAAGATACTTGGCTGGAGACGGCCCGGGAAAATAGGTCGATGCCGACACAAAGAAGGGCAGCGTAAGCTGCCCTTCTTGATTCTTGATGTATGTAAAAAAGGACAGAGTAAACTGTCCTTTTTTAATTTATTTGGCTGTCTCCAATAAATCGGATTCTTTCAAGGTGTTTAAAAACAACACAATTTCCTTCAATGCATTGGTTTCATCGATGTCATATTCCTCCAAAATTGCCGAAAGGATTTTTTCTTTTGTGGTTTCGTATTCTAGGAGCCTCCAAATAAAGGCTCCGGTTTCGTTTAATTTAATTATACCGTTAAATTCCGTGAGCCTCTCGCCCATAGGTACGACAACCCAATCGTCACGGATTTGTCTTAACATGAAATTGTCCTTTATTTTCATATTAGTCAGCTCCTTTTAGTTTGAAAATCACAAGAAGCTTTTTCAGCCTGCTATACCATCGAAATATGTATTTTCTGATAGGCAAAAGCCTGGTCCAGATACAGGAATATATTCTATAGCCCTTAGAATTGGTTGAGATATATTTGCCGTCACGTATAAAGCCTATGGCCTTTAAATAGATACGGTCTCTTGTGAGCAGAGGCTCCAGCCCTAAATTCCCATCGCCATTGGGATAATATCCTTCCTTCGATACCGCGTATATTCTATGCAAAACATAATCGCCCTGATGGGATTTGTAAAGAATGACGTCATTTATATCAAGAGGGGTATCTTCGTTTACCGCGATCAGGTCTATAAAGTCACGACCACTTTTTAAAAGAGGCAGCATACTGTTTCCGATACCAATCATTCTTACGGTATTGCCTCGGCGAGCTTCGTTTATCAAGCTCCACACATGCTTTTCATCCGTTGTGATTACAATTTTCTGGCTCATTGAACACCTATTATTTTACACTAGAAACTAAAACAACTTTTTTTCCAGAATATCCACAGCTTCCGGACCTTTGGTACAGGTATATTCGAAAACCCGGATATGTCCTATTAATGATTTAAGGTTTTCAATAGATAAATCCAGGGACTTTGTGTCAAAATTTGAACGCAAAACATTTGAAAGCAAAGCAAGATAAGCCTCTGTTTCATTTAGCTCTATCAGAGTATTATTTTCGCCCTTTTTTAAAAGGACTACATAGCTGAGTGGTACCTGTCTGTTAATGGCTTGCCCCGAGGTGCCACACCAGGGGGTCCCAAACATTATCGGCATTCCGTCAATGATTCTAACAGCAGGACAGTCTCCGTTTAATATAAGGGCATTTCTGTGTTTTTGCCATAAGTTTGCCTGGGTTGATTTCCCCGAGCCGCTGATTCCGGCAAAGATAAAGCCTTTTTGCCTGTATTCCACTGCAGCCCCGTGCAATACAATGCCTCCCTTATACAGCACCCTTCCTTCAAAGGGAAACATCATCCACTGCAAATCATAATGCTCATATTCCTTAATATGAGGAGTGAATACTACATCCGAATAATCCGATGATGTCGATATAGTGCAGCCCGGGATCTTAATACGGTAAGGGTCATATAAAGTCAGATTCAATCTGTCGTTTTCTTCATAATAGGCCTGGTTATATATCATTTTATTAGCCTTTGGCCCCGAATATTTTTTACTTCCCCTGACAAAAACCGCCATATCAGTTTTTCCGTTGTTTTCTTCGCTGCGAAATGCAGCCAGAATTCTTGGCAGAACCATGCAGTCATGATAGCCGTATCGTTTATTTTTCTCAATTTCCTTTTCCCAGGTTATCCTTATACCAATACCGGCGACGTTATAATGATACATTCTGCCGCTCCTCATAGATGACTAAAAGAATAAAATGCCTTCCAATACAGAGGCATTTTAAAAATTAGCTTTAACCAGGAAATATCTTTAATTAGAGATTAAGGCCTCCGCTTAAAAAAATTCATAATTCCCCAAATAAGAGAGAAAACAAAAGCAAACAAGCCAGAATAGTTATTCCAGCAATCAGATTGGTTGCAAGGTTCATTCCCGGAACCACACAAGCGGGCTGCTACTGCGTATCTACATATTTCAATTTTTGGACTCTCAAATACTTTTTTCAGTGGTAACACCTCCCTCATATATGGGTTAGCCAACGGTCTTGACAATTACATAAAAATAGCAATTTATATATTACTTATAAAATATGTAATTGTCAAGAACTATCTGAAAAACTGGCATTATTAACAGTTATTAAAGAGAATAATTAATTAGTATGTACACAATCATGTAATAATATGTAAAAGAAGAGATAAAAAACTTTATAAAATATTGGAGTATTATAACATAATCTACAAAAGGCTGCTTGAATTCGGCTGATTGCTGTTTTGTGCTATCTTGATGAAATTGCACTTATTTCCTGCTCTAAGCAATCGGCCATTACGCTTAAAGCTCTTGGTATGCAGGTGTAAGTTTTAGTTTTGTTTGCGAAAATGAGACAAATTTCAGGAAGAAGCATGTAAGCTGACTGGTGACGGATGTCCCCTGCAGCTTTTTATTTGAAGCTCTAGATAAGAGAGAGTGAATATGGGAGCTAAAAAGAGATTCGGTTTGCTTCGGGCTTTTTGGTCGTATCATTTCATACTGTCAACAAAAACCTGATTTCGACATATAATTAAATGACCCGTGACTGCTGTTTGTTCATAGATTGTTTTTAATTGAACAGTTGATTGTCGAACGTATGTATTATATAATATTCATTATGGTTTATAGAAAAGCTTAGTGTTTTTGTATAAAATAGCAGAGATGTTTTGTTGAAAAAAGCTAAGCTTCGGTATATAATAATCTTTAAGTTCTTTGGCGCCGGCAGGCCAAAAGGAGCCGGAAACAGTATTTTTTAAAGGGAATAACTGATGAGTTATAGGGTTGGAATTGATATAGGTTCCACCACCGTGAAGGTGGTGGTTTTGGACTCAGACGACAGGCTGCTTTACAGGTCATATGAGAGACATTATTCAAGAGTTCGGGAAAAGGCCGCGGAGCAGCTTTCAATGGTGTCCGATATTTTGTCGGGAGAAAAAGTCAAGGCGGTTATAACGGGCTCCGCGGGGCTTGGGGTGTCCAAGGCCAGCGGCATCTCCTTTGTCCAGGAGGTATATGCCACCGGAGCTGCCGTTAGAGAGTATATACCCGATGCAGACGCTGTGATAGAGCTGGGCGGCGAGGATGCCAAGATTATATTCTTTACGGGCGGTCTGGAGGAGCGCATGAACGGCTCCTGCGCCGGAGGAACCGGAGCGTTTATCGACCAGATGGCCACTCTTCTGGATGTTTCCGTAGAAGAGCTGGATGAGCTGTATTACAGACATGAGAGGATATATCCCATAGCTTCCCGCTGTGGAGTATTTGCAAAATCTGATATTCAGCCTATTCTTAACCAGGGGGGGCGCAAGGAAGACATTGCAGCGTCAATATATCAGGCTGTGGTGGACCAGACCGTATCGGGGCTGACCCAGGGTAAGGAGCTGAAAGGGAAAATAGTATTCCTGGGAGGGCCCCTACATTTCCTCTCTGGGTTAAGAGAGAGATTTGTTGAGACTCTGGAGCTGGATAAGGACAATGCCGTATTTCCGGAAAATTCCGAGTGCTTTGCCGCCATAGGAGCGGCCCTTTGTGCTGCTGATTATCCCGAGCTCTCCTATGAGGAGCTTTTGGCCAGCCTTGAGAGCAGCGTATCGGAAGGCACACTGACAGATACCATGCCGCCTCTTTTTGAAAATGAGGAAGAATATGAGCAGTTCAGGTTCAGGCATTCAAAGGCAGCGCCGGATATGGTGGAGATATCTGAATATTCAGGAAAGGCCTATCTGGGGATTGATGCCGGAAGTACAACAACAAAAATGGTGCTTATCACGCCGGAAGGCGGACTGTTATATACATATTACGGTCCCAACAAAGGAAATCCTGTGACCATTGTGCTCGAGAAGCTTATAGAGCTTTATGAGCTTTGCGGAGACAGAGTTGAAATAGTCGCCAGCGCCGTAACCGGTTACGGTGAGGAGCTTATTAAAAACGCCTTTAATATCGATCTGGGTCTGGTGGAAACAATAGCTCACTACAAAGCAGCCCAATACTTTGATCCCAAGGTGGATTTTATAATCGATATCGGCGGACAGGATATGAAATGCTTCAAGATACGCAACGGGGCAGTGGACAGCATAATGCTCAACGAGGCCTGCTCCTCCGGCTGTGGAAGCTTTATAGAATCCTTCGCAAAAGCCCTGGGATATGAAATACAGGAGTTTGCCGAACTGGGGATTATGGACAAAAGTCCCGTAAACCTGGGCTCAAGATGCACAGTTTTTATGAACTCATCGGTTAAACAGGCCCAAAAGGAAGGGGCAAGCATAGAGGACATATCCGCCGGCCTATCCATTTCCATTGTTAAAAACGCAATCTATAAGGTTATAAGAGCTTCCTCCCCCGATGATCTGGGCAAAAACATTGTTGTGCAGGGCGGAACATTCTTAAATGACGCCGTATTAAGATGCTTTGAAATGGAAATAGGCCGGAATGTGACAAGACCTGCCATTGCGGGACTTATGGGCGCGTATGGAGCGGCTCTTTATGCGGCCCGGTCGGGACTGAAACAGTCTGGCATTCTGAAGGCGCAGGAGCTTTACGATTTTCATCATGAAGCCAAGCCATCGGTATGCAATGGCTGTACAAACAGGTGCAGCCTCACTGTTAATACATTTACCGGAAGGAGCCGCAGGAGATTTATATCCGGAAACCGCTGCTCAAAGCCTCTTGGTCGGGAAAAAGCCAATATGCCCAATATGTTCAGATATAAGCTGGAAAGGCTAACGAACATGCAGGGGACAGGAAGCGGCGACGGTTCAAGAGGCAGGCTGGGGATTCCCTTCGGCCTCAATATGTATGAAAACCTGCCCTTTTGGTTCACCTTTTTTACGAAGCTTAATTTTGAGGTTGTTTTATCTCCGGTTTCGTCACGGGAGCTGTACAAGAAGGGACAGCATACAATACCCTCAGATACGGTATGCTATCCGGCAAAGCTTATGCACGGCCATATTGAAGCTCTCATGGACATGGATGTGGACTATATATTTTATCCGTGTATGTCATACAATTTTGATGAGGGTAAAGGAGACAACAATTACAACTGCCCGGTTGTCGCCTATTATCCGGAACTTTTGCTTGCCAATATACAAAGACTAAAAGACTTCAGATACCTCAACCCCTATGTGGGACTGCACAGGCCCAAGGATTTTAAAAAGCGCATATCCAGGTTTATGCATGAAAACTTTTCGGTACCTGCCAAAGAGACCGTAGAAGCGGCAAGGGCTGCATATGAAGCTTATGAAAGCTATAGGTCCGACATAATCGAAAAGGGCAGGGAATGTATTGAGTTTGCCAGGGAGCACGGGAAGAACATAATTGTGGTTTCCGGTCGCCCATATCATATTGACCCGGAAATAAGTCATGGAATCGATGAGCTGATTGGTTCGCTGGATTTGGTGCTTATTACCGAGGACTGCGTTGCCCATCATGTAAAAAAGGAGAGCAGGAATGTTCTCAATCAGTGGACTTACCAGGCCAGAATGTATGACGCGGCAAGGTATGTATGCACACAGCCGGATATGCAGCTGGTACAACTGGTATCCTTCGGCTGCGGGACAGATGCGATAACAACCGATGAGCTTCGTGAGATCCTGGAGCGGGGCGGCAAATTATATACACCTATAAAGATAGACGATATTAATAATCTGGGCGCTATCAGGATTCGTATCAGGAGTCTTGTGGCTGCAATTGAGGCGAGGAAGGAATAAGTATGGCAAAGCTGGTTTACGATAAAGACGGGCGTCTCCTGTTTACAAAAGAGATGAAAAGGGAATATACCCTTCTTATACCCCAGATGCTGCCAATACACTTTGAAATGCTAAAAAACTGTCTGCAGCTCCATGGATACAAATGCGAGACCCTCATGTCAAACCACAGGGGAATTGTGGATACGGGCCTGAAATATGTTCATAACGACACATGCTATCCGGCTCTTCTTGTCATAGGCCAGTTTATAGAGGCATTAAACAGCGGCAAGTTTGACAAAAACAAGGTGGCACTGTTAATAACCCAAACCGGCGGAGGCTGCAGGGCCTCAAACTACATACACCTGTTGAGAAAAGCTCTGAAAAAGGCCGATTTAGACTATGTGCCCGTTGTATCCCTCAATCTTTCGGGACTTGAGAGAAATCCGGGGTTCAGGCTGACAATTAAGCTTATAAGGCAGTTTATATACTCTGTTATGTACGGAGACATTTTGATGCTGCTGGCCAACCAGTGCAGACCCTATGAAGTGAAGCGCGGACAGACAGATGCCCTGGTAGAAAAGTGGGAAAAAAGACTGGTCAGCGAGTTCAAGCTGCCCGGCAGGCTGTCATATAAGGAGATGGTCAAAAACTTTGACCTTATCGTATCGGATTTTGCAAGAATCGAAAGGCGAAACGAGCAGAAGGTAAGAGTCGGTATTGTGGGCGAAATATATGTAAAATATTCACCCCTCGGCAACAATAACCTGGAGGACTTTCTGCTCTCTGAGGGAGCGGAGGTCGTGGTGCCGGGGCTTATTGATTTTCTTATATTCAAGATAAATAACAGGGTAGTTGATGTGGATCTCTACGGCGGACCGAAGATAAAAAAAGAACTGGCCAGAATGTTTCAGAGATATGCTGAAAAGTGCCAGATTGCAATGATAGACGCCGTCAAAAAGTGTCCGCAGTTTCGCGCGCCCAGTCCCTTTGCCACTATTCAGAATTTGGCGAAGGAATATCTGGGACCGGGGAACAAAATGGGCGAGGGCTGGCTCCTGACAGGAGAGATGCTGGAGCTTATTCATGAGGGCACAAGCAATATAGTCTGCACCCAGCCCTTCGGCTGCCTTCCGAACCATATAGTTGGCAAGGGCATGATACGAAGACTGAAGGACGACTATCCGGAATCCAATATTGTAGCAATCGATTATGACCCTGGAGCCACAAAAATAAATCAGGAAAACAGAATAAAGCTGATGCTGGCAAACGCAAAGGATCGTATGAGGAAAAAGCAGGACGAGAGAAAAAGTGCTCGTCAGGTTGAATTGGCTCATTAATACGACCGGTAATAACCTAAACAGGATAACAACAAAAACAGGGAGAACTAATGAGAGACACTATTTTTGTCAAGGGCGCAAGGGAAAACAACCTGAAAAACGTAGATGTGGAAATACCAAGGGAAAAGCTGGTGGTGTTCACAGGACTTTCAGGCAGCGGAAAGTCCTCCCTTGCCTTTGATACCATATATGCGGAAGGACAGAGAAGATATGTGGAATCTCTGTCTGCCTATGCCCGTCAGTTTTTGGGGCAAATGGAAAAGCCTGACGTGGACTATATAGAGGGGCTTTCTCCGGCCATATCCATCGATCAGAAGACATCCTCAAGAAATCCGAGGTCCACCGTAGGAACCGTGACGGAGATTTATGACTATCTGCGCCTCCTGTGGGCAAGAACAGGCGTTCCTCACTGTCCGAACTGCGGAAAAGAAATAAAACAGCAGACCATAGACCAGATTATCGATCAGCTCATGTCTATGCCCGAAGGCTGCAGGATACAGGTCATGGCCCCTGTTGTCAGGGGGCGCAAGGGCGAATATCAAAAGGTTTTTGAGGATGCAAGAAAGAGCGGGTATGTACGTGTAAGGGTGGACGGCAGCATATATGACCTGTCGGAAGAAATAAAGCTTAATAAGAATATAAAGCATAATATTGAAATTGTGGTGGACAGGCTTGTGATAAAGCAGGACGTTGCGCAGAGACTGGCGGATTCTGTGGAGACGGCTTTGTCTTTGGCCGGCGGCATTGTTATAATAGATATAGTTGACGAAGACAGGGAAATCCTTTTTTCCCAAAACTATGCCTGCGAGGACTGTGGAATAAGCATCGAGGAGCTTACCCCTCGCATGTTTTCATTTAACAACCCATATGGCGCCTGCCCGACCTGCAGCGGGCTGGGTATTCAGCTGCGTGTTGACCCAGAGCTTGTTATCCCCAATAAAAATCTTTCGATTATGGAGGGGGCAATCTGTGCCTCAAACTGGGGAAACATAAAAAATGACAGCATATCCAGGATGTATTTTGAAGCCCTTGCAAAAAAGTATAAGTTTAAGCTTACCACTCCGGTTAAAGACTTGAGCGAGGAAGTGCTTGATGTCCTGTTATACGGTACAAGAGGGGAAAAGCTCACCTTGATATTTGAGAGAGAACGGGGGACGGGCAGCCTGTATCAGCCCTTTGAGGGGATAGTAAACAATCTTGAAAGACGGTACAGAGAGACCCAGAGCCCTGCCATGAGATATGAGCTGGAACAGTTCATGTCGGAGCATGCGTGTCCGGAGTGCAAAGGACGCCGTCTGGGAAAAGAGGCTCTTGCCGTTACTGTGGGCGGCATCAATATAGCTGATTTTACGGAAAAAACCGTGGAAGAGGCTCTCCAATACATGGAGGAGCTGGAGCTGACAGGTAAGGATGCCATGATAGGCGACCGCATATTAAAGGAGATAAAGGAAAGACTGGGGTTTTTGCAAAGCGTGGGACTTGAGTATTTAACCCTGAGCCGCAATGCCGGAACCCTGTCCGGAGGCGAAAGCCAGAGGATAAGACTTGCCACTCAGGTGGGGGCCTCCCTTATGGGTGTGCTATACATTCTGGACGAACCGAGCATAGGACTGCATCAGAGAGACAATAAAAGGCTTCTTGCCAGCCTGAAAAAGCTGCGGGACCTTGGCAATACCGTGGTGGTTGTGGAGCACGACGAGGAAACCATTTTGGAGGCCGACTATATTGTGGATGTGGGGCCCGGTGCCGGCGTCCATGGAGGAAAGATTGTTTTCGCCGGTACCCCCAAAGAAATCCTGGACTGTGACGAGTCCATAACCGGCCAATATCTGAGCGGAAAGCAGTTAATTCCCGTACCTAAGACCCGGAGGACCGGGAATGGCAAATTCCTGGAGATTCTCGGCGCTTCTGAAAACAACCTTAAGAATCTGGATGTCAGGTTTCCTCTGGAAGCTTTCAGCTGTGTAACGGGAGTATCCGGAAGCGGAAAATCATCCCTTGTAAATATGATACTGTACCGGGCCCTTGCTTCCGAGCTGAACCATGCCAGAGTCAGACCCGGAGCATACAGGGAAATCAGGGGAACTGAGTATCTGGACAAGATTATAGACATTGACCAGTCACCCATAGGCAGGACACCCCGCTCAAATCCCGCCACATATACGGGAGTCTTCAATGACATCCGGGAGCTTTTTGCGTCAACCCAGGACGCAAGAGCAAGAGGATACTCCCCGGGCCGTTTTTCCTTTAATGTAAGAGGCGGCCGCTGCGAAGCCTGCAGGGGCGATGGGATTATAAAAATAGAAATGCACTTTTTGCCGGACATATATGTACCCTGTGAGGTCTGCAAGGGAAAACGATACAACAGGGAAACTCTTGAGGTCAGGTATAAGGGCATGAACATCCATCAGGTCCTGGAGATGACGGTGGAGGAGGCACTGGACTTTTTCGGGAACCTGCCCAAAATCAGGACAAAAATACAGGCTCTCTATGACGTGGGACTTGAATATATAAAGCTGGGACAGCCCTCCACTACCCTGTCGGGCGGAGAAGCTCAAAGGGTGAAGCTTGCCACGGAGCTGTCCAGAAAGGCAACCGGCCGCACTATATATGTGCTGGACGAGCCTACAACGGGGCTTCATACGGCAGATGTGCGCAAGCTCCTGACCGTGCTGGACAGACTTGTTGATGGTGGGAATACCGTTATAGTCATTGAGCACAACCTGGATGTGATAAAATGTGCCGACTATATAGTTGATCTTGGGCCGGAAGGTGGCGACAAGGGCGGGAGCATCATATGTGTGGGAACGCCCGAAGAGGTGGCAGCCATTAAAGAAAGCTATACAGGTCAATTTTTAAAAAAGGTCCTGAAACAATAAACCTGCCGCCGTTTGCCGGGAAATACCCCTTACACCCCGTATGGCAGGCGGCTATGCTGAATGCGGGATGTGGAGCTGATTATGGAAAACTTGTATTTGTTCGGTGACAGCTTATTTGGAAAGAGCTTATTTACTATTTTCGTTGCAATGCTGCCGGTAGTGGAGTTAAGAGGAGCAATCCCCATAGGCGTTGCCATGGGACTGGATGTCCGCTACAGCTTTTTCCTGGCGTTAATCGGCAACCTAATTCCTGTCCCTTTTATTGTCCTGTTCATACGTCGCGTTCTCGAATGGCTCAGTTCAAAAAGCAAGTGGCTTGACAGGCTTATAAACAAGAAGGTTGAAAAGACCTTGAAGCGCAGTGACCTGGTCTATAAGTCAACACTGCTGGGGCTTATGATATTTGTCGCGATACCCCTCCCCGGAACCGGCGCGTGGACAGGCGCTCTTTTAGCCGCCCTGCTGAATTTGAGACTTAAAAACGCTTTTCCGGCTATCGCATTCGGGGTGCTTATAGCGGGTATATTGATTTCGGTTTTAACCCATGGTTTTAAAACAATAATTGGCTGAAACCCTTCATTTATGGCACATAGATTCCTAAACGCATATTATGGGATACCAGATCAATTGCGTTGGGGGATGTTATTAATGACCTTTGCCGAAGCCATGTTAGCAATGCTGCTCATATCTGTTTTCATATTCGCAGCAGGGAAGATCAGCCAAATACTTACAATGCCTTTATGTGTCGGGAAGAATTCAAAGCTTGATATTGTACTGTGCGTAAATGGTGACGAACCTGCATTGGAAAGAACAATCAGGAGCCTTAAATATCTGAGCAGCTTTGAAAAAGACAAAATTGACGTATTCATCGTTGACAACGGAATGGACGAGGGTACGAAAAAAACCGCTGAGCTCCTCGTAAGAAATGAAGCTGGGTTAAAGCTGTGCACAATCAAAGACCTGTGTTTGGAGAGTCTAAATGAAGAAGGAATACATCGAGATAAAGGGAGCTGTGGATACGGTAATATACCAGAATGAGGAGAATGGTTATACCGTCTTAAAGCTGCAGACAAATGAGGGCGGGACAACAACCGTAGTTGGATGTCTGCCCTTTGTCGTGTCCGGAGAACAGCTGGTCCTTCGGGGCTTTTGGGCTACCCATCCCGTCCACGGCACTCAGTTCAGGGCTGAGCAGACCGACAGAATGATGCCTGCATCAGCTAAGGAGATATATGGTTATCTCTCCTCCGGGATAATAAAAGGCGTGGGACCTGCAACAGCCAGGCAGATCGTTGAAAAGTTTGGAGAAGACTCTCTGAGGATAATTGAAGAGGAACCTGAGAAGCTTGTCACAATCAGGGGCATATCGAAAAAAAGGGCAAATGATATCAGCCGGGCATATATTCAGCAGACCTCTCTTCGAAGGCTTATGGAGTTTTTTACAGAAAACGAATTAAGCCTGAAATACGTCATGAAAATATATAAGGTATACGGGGAGCATGCACAGGCAGCGCTAATTGACAATCCCTATATGATCGTGGACGAGTACTTTGGAGCGGAGTTTACTGAAGCTGACAGGCTGGCTATGAAAATCGGCTTCAGGCCAGATTCGAAGGAGCGTATTGAGGCGGCTCTGCTGTATGTTCTTGCCCATAATTCTGAAAACGGGCACAGTTTCATACCGGAGGAAAAGCTGGTGGCTGTCGTATCCCGGTTAACCCGCGTTGAAAAGGATATATGCAGCCGGGCATTGCGGAGCCTTATCGAAAACGGAAGCGTTATATATGAGGAGATAGCCGGAAGAAATGCCTGCTATCTAAAAAAGCTGCACTATGCAGAGACGTATATTGCCGAAAGACTCTTAACGCTCTCAACTGTAGAAAAATTTGCATCCTACGAGCCGGAGAAATTGATTGATAGAACTGAGCGTGAATTGGGTATAATTCTTGCAGAGGGACAGCGGGAAGCGGTTAGAATGGCCGCTGTGTGCGGAGTTATGGCTCTCACCGGAGGTCCCGGTACAGGAAAAACCACTACGGTAAGAGCGATTTTATCTCTTTTTGATAAAATGGGCCTCAAGACTGCCCTTGCCGCTCCCACCGGAAGGGCCGCAAAGCGCATGAGCGAGCTGTGCGGTAGAGAGGCCTCTACAATCCACAGGCTTTTGGAAGCGGGATATGACCCAAATACAGGAGAGCATGTTTTCAACCGTGGAGAAAATGACCCCCTTGATGTGGATGCGGTTATACTTGACGAATCATCAATGGTTGATATAATTCTTATGCAGGCGCTGCTAAGCGCCATGAGACCGAATTGCAGGCTGGTCATGGTGGGCGATGCGGATCAGTTGCCCTCGGTCGGGCCCGGCAATCTTTTTGGCGATGTAATTAAAAGCGGTGCCGTCAGAACCGTAAGGCTCACAGAGATTTTCAGACAGGCAGAGGAGAGCCTGATAGTTAAAAATGCTCATCTTATAAACAAGGGGATTACCCCGGACCTGTCGGCAAGAAACGGAGACTTCTTTTTCCTTGCCCGTTATGATGGGGAAAGAGTTGTTGAAACAATTGAGGAGCTGTGCTCCATAAGACTGCCCAGGAATATGGGGATTGATCCATCCCAGATACAGGTACTCTCACCCACCAGGCTATATGTAACCGGAACGAGCAATCTGAACAAAAGACTGCAACAGGCGCTCAATCCCCCCTCTGCGGAAAAGAGTGAGAAAGTTTACGGTGAGTTTATATTCCGGCTGGGTGACAGGGTGATGCAAATTAAAAATAACTATGATATAATATGGAAAAAGATCAACGGGGAAATAGGAACCGGGATATTTAACGGTGATGTGGGTCAAATCGTGGAGCTGGATACAAAGGAACAGATTCTAACCATAGAGTTTGACGACAGACAGGCTACTTATACATTCGACATGCTCCCAGAGATTGAGCCTGCATACGCCATGACCATTCACAAATCCCAGGGCAGCGAATACAGAGCCGTTATCCTCTCCCTTATGAAGGGCGCGCCTACGCTTATGTCCAGAGCGATTTTATATACAGCTGTCACGAGGGCCAGGGAGCTTTTAATAGTTGTAGGTGACGGGGATGTGGTGAGGCGTATGGTGGAAAACGACAGGCCGCAAAGGAGATATAGCGGGCTGAGAGCCAGATTGGAAAGAGGATAATAGATATATCTATAATGTCTGCAGGTGGTAATGTATGGGCGGCTTCTTTTCAGAGCTGATAGACATGTTTTTCCCGCCGCGCTGCACATTTTGCTGCAGGTTTCTGAAAGAAAAGAATAGCCAAATATGCTCTGAATGTGAGAAAACACTGCCTCTGACAGGAGAAGATAACAGGCTCAGGGGAGAATTTTTCTCGGTATGTATTGCCCCCCTTTATTATAAGGATAACGTCTCAAAGGCAGTAAAAAGATTTAAGTTCAGCGGAAAATCTCACTATGCGCGCCCCTTTGGGGACATAATGGCAGAAGCCGTTCGACAGAATTTGGCCGGTGAGTATGATTTAATAACCTGGGTGCCTTTGAGCAGGAAAAGATACAGAAAACGGGGATATTCCCAGGCAGAGCTGCTTGCCATGTCCGTTGCCTTCCGGTTGGACGAGGTGGCTGCGGATGTTCTAGAAAAGACAAAGGACACTCCTGCCCAGTCATCTTTGAAAGGGAGAGCCCGGCGAAAGGCAAATGTAAGCGGTACATATGGGGTTAAAGAAAAGGAGCTTGTCAAAAACAAGAGGATACTTATAATAGACGATATAATAACAACTGGAGCGACCCTATCAGAATGCGCTCGGGTTCTTTTGAACGCAGGCGCAAAGAAGGTCATGTGCGCGGTTTTATGTCGCGTAGAATAATTACTTATACTTCAGAATTATAAGGACGGTTAACAGCCGTTACCCGTCGGCCTGTAATTTGGCTTTAGCCGGGACAGGTCAAATTATCTTGTCATATTTCCGGCGAGGGATGACAAGAATTGATACTATGTATTATCGCCGGAGAATGGACTGTAAATATGCTGTTTGCCAGAGATATTGGAATTGATTTAGGTACAGCCACGGTTCTCGTTTATGTCAGAGGGAAGGGGATTATGCTAAGAGAACCCTCTGTCATAGCCATGGACAGGAATACCGGGAGAGTGCTTAAGGTGGGGGTTGAAGCCCAAAAAATGCTGGGCAGGACACCGGGTAATATTGTTGCCATAAGGCCTCTGAAAGAGGGAGTTATCTCAGACTTTGAGATGACTGAGCGTATGATGAGAGAGCTGATAAGAAAGGTGACATCCTTCAGCCTTTTTAAGCCCAGGCTTCTTATATGCGTACCCAGCGGTATAACCGAGGTTGAAGAAAGGGCTGTAATTGATGCGGGCCTCCAGGCCGGAGCACGAAAGGTCTTTTTAATCGAAGAGCCGCTGGCTGCCGCCATTGGAGCCGGCATAGACATAACCGAACCCACCGGGCATATGGTGGTGGATATAGGCGGAGGGACAACGGATATCGCCGTAATATCCCTTTCGGGCGTTGTGCAATCATCCTCTCTTAAAATAGCGGGGGACCAGTTTGACGAGGCTATTATCAAATATATTAAGAAAAAGCACAACATACTCATAGGAGAGCGCACTGCCGAGGAGCTGAAAATAAACCTGGGCTGTGTCTTCCATAAGCAGGAGATAATTTCAACCGAGGTTAAGGGCAGATGTCTTCTCACTGGTCTGCCGAGAATGTTCACAATCACCTCCGAAGAACTCCGTGAGGCCTTTGAAGAGGTCTGTGAGAGAATTTTGGAGGAAGTACACAGTGTTCTTGAAAACACTCCTCCGGAGTTGGTTTCAGACATATCTCAAAACGGAATTGTGTTAAGCGGCGGAGGCAGCCTCGTATGGGGGATGGACAAGCTTATTGAGGCAAGGACGAATATAAAAACCCATCCGGCAGACGATGCGGCTTCCTGCGTAGCATACGGAACAGGCAAGGCCCTGGACTGGCTGAACGATATGCAGGAGGGCACAATTAACCTGTCCAGAAGAAAACAAATGATATGAGATATTACCAAGGTCAGGGGATATACGGCCTGAAGATTATAGTCAGGGGGTCTTATGGGATATAAAGAGAGCTTTATAGAACTGATGGTTGAGTCCGGAGTGTTGACCTTCGGGGAATTTATTACAAAGAGCGGCAGAAAATCGCCGTATTTCATAAATACCGGCAATTACAGGACAGGAGCCCAAATTTCAAAACTGGGAGATTATTACGCCCGGTGCATTGCCGCCTCCGGCGAAGAGTTCGACTGCCTGTACGGGCCCGCTTACAAGGGTATTCCCCTTGCGGTTGCCGCATCGATTTCCCTGTATAATAACTTTGGGAAAGGCATTTACTACTCATTTAACAGAAAAGAAAAAAAGGACCACGGTGAGGGCGGAACAATTGTTGGCTATGTTCCAAAAGACGGGGACAGGATTGCCATTATAGAGGATGTTGTTACGGCGGGGACTGCCGTCAGAGAGACAATGCAGCTGTTTGCCTCGATGGCGGGAGTTAAAATCACGGCTCTTTATGTGTCCTGCGATCGTATGGAGCGGGGGAAGGGAAGCCTATCGGCGCTGGACGAGCTTGAAATGGAATATGGGATAAGGGTATATCCCATTGTGACCATAAGGGAAGTAATAAATTATCTGAGCGAAAATGACGTAAACGGCAAAAGATATCTGGACAAAAATCTTCTTGCTCGTGTTGAGAGCTATCTTGAAAAATACGGTGCGGAAAGATAATCGGTACGGTGATATGGCAAGTGGAGATAAAAATATTCACAAAAATCACAGGAATAGAATTAGGGAGCGCTTTATAAACCATGGCCTTGACAGTTTTGAGGATTACCAGGTGCTTGAGCTGCTTCTTTTTTATTCTATTCCCAGAATAGATGTAAACGAGCTGGCTCACAGGCTTATAAATACCTTCGGCAGCCTGCACAGCGTATTTGACGCGCCACTGGAGGAGCTGAAAAAGGTTCAAGGTGTGGGAGATAATACTGCCATCCTGCTCAAACTGATACCCCAGCTGTGGCGCAGATACCTTATTTCCCGCGAGAACGCCTCCGGAAGGGTAATTTTATCCGGGAGCGCTGACGCGGGACGATACATAATTCCTTATTTTCATTCCCAACGGGACGAGGTGGTTTATATTATATGCCTTGACAACGCCAACAGGGTTATAAGCTGCAAACCTCTTTTCAAAGGAAACCTGAATACCGCAGCCGTCAGCACCAGAAAGCTGGTGGAGCATGCCCTCCGGGAGAATGCCGCCGGTATTATAATGGCCCATAATCATTTAAGCGGTTCCACGGAGCCGTCAAAAGCGGATGTGGAGACGACTGTCGCCATAGCAAGAGCCCTGCGAACCGTTGAGATAAGGCTGATTGACCACATCATAGTGGCCGGAGACGCATATTCTTCAATACTGAGTGTGACTGATATCGGAGCAATACGATAGGCAAGTGAGGTTAATATGGCAAAATTTAAGGTAGTGAGCGAATTTACCCCGTCTGGCGATCAGCCCCAGGCCATAGAAAAGCTTGTGCGTGGCCTGGAGATGGGCATTGAGGAGCAGACTCTCATAGGTGTTACCGGCTCGGGCAAAACATATACCATGGCAAAGGTTATAGAGAAAATACAAAGGCCGACCCTGGTGCTGGCCCACAACAAGATACTCGCTGCCCAGCTCTGCGCGGAGTTCCGGGAGTTCTTCCCTGAAAATGCGGTGGAGTATTTTGTCAGTTATTATGATTACTATCAGCCGGAGGCGTACATTCCTCATACGGATACCTATATAGAAAAGGATTCCTCAATAAATGACGAAATAGACAGGTTACGCCATTCGGCAACAGCCTCTCTTTTCGAGCGCAGGGACGTAATTGTGGTGGCCTCGGTTTCCTGCATATATGGCCTGGGAGACCCTATTGACTACTCAAAAATGGTTATCTCCCTCAGAGAAGGCCAGACGAGAAACAGGGATGAAGTGTTAAAGAAACTGGTGGAAATCAGGTATGAGCGAAATGATCTGGCATTTGAAAGAAATGCCTTCAGAGTGAGAGGCGACACGGTAGAGATTTTTCCTGCCTATTCCCGTGATACCGCCATTCGAGTTGAGTTTTTCGGCGATGAGATTGACAGGATAAGCCAGATAAAGGTCTTGACCGGCGAGGTGCTGCGCAGGCTGTCCCACGTCTCCATATACCCGGCTTCCCATTATGTGACCACAAGAGAGAAGATGGAGAGAGCCATCCGGGAGATAATAGCCGAAATGGAGGAGCGGGTCAAATATTTCGAGGAAAACGAAAAGCTGATCGAGGCCCAGCGCATAAGACAGAGGACCATGTATGATACGGAGATGATGAGAGAGCTGGGCTACTGTTCCGGTATTGAAAACTATTCTCGGATAATAAGCGGGCGAGAGCCGGGCTCCGCGCCTATGACGCTGCTGGACTTTTTCCCAAAGGATTTTGTGCTTTTCATAGACGAATCCCATGT
Source organism: Clostridiales bacterium (assembly GCA_012520295.1). GTDB lineage: Bacteria > Bacillota > Clostridia > Oscillospirales > Oscillospiraceae > JAAYOP01. Next base: position 17,575 of record JAAYOP010000098.1, read on the forward strand.
GACCGTACCCCAGGTTAGGGCCATGTACGCAGGCGACAGGGCAAGAAAAGAGAATCTCGTTGAATTTGGCTTCCGTCTGCCCAGCGCATATGACAACAGGCCCCTTAATTTTGAGGAGTTCAATCAGCGCATAAATCAGGTTATATATGTAAGCGCGACTCCGGCCCAGTACGAGCGGGAGAGATCGGGCCAGATTGTAGAGCAGATAATCAGGCCCACGGGGCTTGTGGACCCCATGGTTTTTGTACGCCCCACCGAAGGACAAATAGATGACCTGATTGGTGAAATTAACAGTAGGACCGAGAAAAACGAGCGCACCCTTATTACCACTCTTACCAAGAAAATGGCCGAGGACCTGACGGAGTATCTGAGAAATGTTGGCATAAGGGTAAGGTATATGCACCACGATATAAACAGCATAGAACGCATGGAGATTATCCGGGACCTGCGTCTGGGCGAATTTGATGTGCTGGTGGGTATTAATCTTCTCAGGGAGGGTCTGGACTTGCCCGAGGTATCCCTGGTGGCGATACTGGACGCGGACAAGGAAGGCTTTTTGAGAAGTGAGACATCCCTTATTCAGACCATAGGGAGAGCTGCCAGAAATGCTGGGGGCGTTGTTATCATGTATGCCGACACCATTACGCCGTCCATGAGGAGAGCTATCGACGAAACGGAGAGGCGGCGCGAAAAGCAGATTAAATACAATGAAGAGCATGGTGTCACTCCCCGGACTATAATAAAGGATATCCGGGACCTGATTGAGATATCCAGGGAGGAAACCTCCAACAGGATGGTTGGGGAGGACGGCGTTAAAATGACCGCGAGGGAGCGGGAGAAAGCTATTAAAAAGCTTGAAAAAGAAATGGTACATGCATCCAAAATGCTTGAGTTTGAGTATGCCGCGGTTCTCAGAGACAGGATTATTGAGCTGCGAAATAAGAAATAAGGCCCCAGGGCTATATGGAGACATGGGGGGTCAGTCTTAACTTGGAGCAAATTTATTTTATGTATAAAAAGGAGTGGATACGATGAAAGAATTCGCTGGTAAAATCTGCTTTATAACAGGCGGAGCTTCCGGTGCAGGCCTTGGTCAGGCCAAGGTATTCGGAAAAGCGGGCATGAAGGTGGCAATTGCCGATATAAGGCAGGATGCGCTGGACAATGCAGTCAAAGAGATGGTGGCCTATGGTATCAAGGATGAGGATATCCTCGCTGTAAAGGTGGATTTGACCAATCGTGAGGAATTTACCGCCGCAGCAGACAAGGTGGAAGAGGTTTTCGGCGGGCCACCGCATCTTATCATTCTTACAGCGGGAGTCAACTCTTTCGGACCTGTTGAAGCCTCCACCTTCGATGACTTTGATTGGGTAATGGGGGTTTGCCTGCATCATGTGGTCAACGGCCTGCTCATCTTTGTTCCACGCATGATCAAGGCTTATGCCCACAAGACCGAATTCCATGTGGCGGCCACTTCTTCCGGCGGAGCGTTTATGGCGGGCTCGGGCTGCGGTCCATACACAGCTTCCAAGGCAGCTGTCAATAATCTTATATACTCCTACGCCGAAGCCCTTAAGCCTTACGGTGCCGGAGCAACGGTTCTTTGCCCCGGAAACATCAACTCAAACATCGGCGATGCGGAGAAGTACCGCCCTGAGCATCTGAGGAATACAGGCTATCATGTCAGCGAGGGCACCATGGCCCATCTCCGCTCAATCCACGCTCAGGGAATTGACCCGGTCGAGCTGGCTGAGATTCTCAAGGAAGGGATAGAAAACGGGCGAATCATTGTTATGCCCGACCGTAATCCCGAGGGTTGGGCCGCTCAGCTGCGCGGCTTCCACGAGGTGATTGAGGATTATACCCTGACCCGAGCCGAGAGAGAGGCAAAGGCCGCAAGGCAAATGGAAGAAATGCAGAAGGCATTTTCTGACGATGACAAAGAGGAAATGTCCCGGCCTCCCATGTGGGAGGTCCCAGAAGGGGCCGAGCCCTTCGGAAAGGCCCGGAAGGACCTTGACTGGGTTGATCCGGAAAAGCGCAAATAGTATTTAATTCGTTGTCAAAAAAGGGATTATTGCAGATAGGTACATATGCAGGTTTACAGCCCAACAGGCTGCGGCTAAAAGCCCGCTACCCTGTTGGGCTGTATTTTTGCATAAAACACATTAATGTAACCCTTGCTGAGCAAATGCTTTAGCATTTGCAAAAGAGCAAAATGCTCTTATTGACGGGCAAAACAGACTTATTTTGCCCGTCTCAGATACATTGAACGACTGCCTGTTTGCCCAGGGATTGCTTTAATCCGAAAAATGACACAGAGCTTTTATTAAGGCAGAATACAAGGGATTTGCAGAGATAAAATCAATAAAGCAGAGAGCCAAAGCGTTATTTCGCTTTGGCTCTCTGCTTTATTGTGTACTGATTATGATTTAAGGTTAATCCAAAGGGTATCATAATAGTCGAGAATATCCTGGGGGAGATTTGTGAAGGTCTCACAGCGCTCCAGCACATCTTTTCCGGGATATATTATGGGATTGTTTTTTATCTCCTCGGGAAGAGCTTCATAGGCCTCCTTTGAGGGGGTGGAATATCCGGTGGCAATGGAATTTCTGATGGCTATGTCTGTTTCGCACATGAAGTTTATAAAGGCCTCGGCATTTTCCTTGTTCTTAGCTCCCTTGGGTATACACATGCAGTCTATAAACACATTGCTGCCCTCCTCCGGGAGACAGAAGAGTAAGTCTGGATTGTTCTCCAGCATTACGATATAGTCTCCGGCATAATATGGGCCTATCGCGGCCTCACCGCCCTCCAGCTTTTCAAATATCTGGTCCATTACATAGGCCTGGAGCAGGGGAGACTGGGACTTGAGAAGCTCATATGCCTCGTCTAGCTGGGCTTTGTCGGTTGTGTTGATAGAGTAGCCCAGATAAAGCAGGGCAATGCCCATTGCGTCTCTTGAGTTGTCAAACATCAGTATCTGGCCTGAATACTTCTCGTCAAACAGGGCGCCCCAGCTGGTAATCTCATCTTCAATCATATTTGGATTATAGATGATACCTACGGTGCCCCACATATAGGGTACTGTATACTCATTGTCCGGGTCATATGCCTGGTTGAGATAGGTTTCATCAATTTTCGAAATATTGGGCATATTGTCGAAATTCAACTTTTCAAGCATTCCCTCGGAAATCATCCTGGATGCCATGTAGTCCGAAGGGAAAATGACGTCGTAGTTTGCTCCGCCGCCCTTTAGCTTTGCATAGAGAACTTCATTGCTCTCATAGGTCTGGTAAACTACCTTGATGCCTGTTTGGGCTTCAAATTCCTTAAAAATGCTCTCATCAATATACTCTCCCCAATTGTATATATGCACAACTTCTTTACCGCCGCCTTGGCATCCGGCTAAGGTAAATGTCAGGGCAAGAGAAAGAAGAACCGCGAAAACTAATCTTTTAAAATTCATGTATAAAGCTCCTCTCTGTTTTAAATTAACCGACCAGGTTGTTCTTTCTAGCTCTTTTTTCCTGTCTGGCCTCCCTGATATTTATTATGATTAAAAGACACAGGACTGAGACAAACAGGATGGTGGACAGAGCATTTATCTCCGGACTGACTTTCTTTCTCGCCATTGAATATATACTCATGGAAAGGGTTTGAATTTGTGAGCCCGCGGTAAAATAGCTGATGATAAAATCGTCCAGAGACATTGTGAAGGCTATGATAAGCCCGTTTACTATACCGGGCCTTATTTCAGGCAGAATTACCTTGACAAAAGCCTGCATCCAACTGGCTCCCAGATCCTGGGCAGCTTCGAACAGATTGTTGTCCAGCTGATAGAGCTTGGGCATTACAGATAAAATCACATAGGGAATATTGAATGTAATATGGGCAATCAAAAGAGTTCCGAAACCGAGTTCAAAACGAAGAAGGGTTCTTGCAGACACAAAGAGCAGCATCATGGATACACCGGTTATGATATCGGCATTCATGACCGGTATATTGTTAATAGCAAGCAAAATGCCCCTGGGACGCTTTTTCATATTGAAAAAACCCACGGCGGCAAATGTACCGGCAATTGTGGCTATGATGGCCGAAATAACAGCGACCATCAGCGTAATATAAAAGGAGTTTAAGATTATTTCATTTGAAAAAAGCTCTTTGTACCAGTCAAATGTGAAGCCAGACCAGACCTTGCGGCTTTTGCTGTCATTAAAGGAGAAAACAACAAGCACTATAATGGGAAAGTACAAAAAGATAAAAACAATAGCGGTCAAAAGTCTGCCGAAAACATTCTTTTTATTGGTACTGCTCACAGTATCACCGCCTGTTCCTCGCCCTCACCGAAGCGATTCATAACCATCATGCAGACGACAATAATAATCATCATAATGAGGGATATAGCACTGCCCAGATGGGGATTATAGGCGCTGCCTAGAAACTGCATTTCAATCAGATCGCCAAGGAGCATGTTTTTTCCACCGCCAAGGAGCCGGGATATCACAAATGTGCTGACTGAGGGCACAAATACCATGGTAATTCCGGAAAGAACGCCGGGAAGGCTCAGTGGCAAAATTATCTTCAAAAAGACCTGATATGAATTGGCGCCCAGGTCCTGAGCAGCTTCTATGACCGAACTGTCGATTTTCACCAACACCGAATATATGGGCAAAACCATAAAGGGCAGGTAATTATATATCATTCCCAGAACCACCGCTCCCTGGGTGTTAATAATGCTTATGTTGGGCAGGCCAAGTAGGGAGAGGATGCTGTTTATAAGTCCGGTGTTTTCCAGAATGGTCATCCAGGCATATGTCCGCAGCAGGAAATTCATCCACATGGGAAGCATTATCAGCATTAAAAATATCCGCTGCAAACGGGGACCCTCACGAGCCAGGGCACATGCCAGTGGATAACCGACGAGAAGACATATAATGGTAGCAATCAGTGCCAGCAGTATGGACCGGGTGAAGACGGCCCAAAAACTGCCCATCCGGGTAAAGTTATCAAGGGTCAGCTGACCGCTCTTTGAGGTGAAGGCATAGACAACTACGAGAATCAGGGGGGCCACTACAAAAATCGCCATCCACACCACATAGGGGATAGTGAAAAAATGCCTGCCTTTGAAAGTGGAACCGTGTTGCTTCATTCTTCCGCCTCCTCAGCCCCTTCCGGCATGTTGTCCTTATCGATATGCATGATATGTATATCGTCAGGAGTCAAAAGCATGCCGATTTCCCTGCCTTCCGGCGCAGGAATTGTAGAATGGATCATCCACTGGAAGTCCTCGGTGTCAACGAGCATTTCATAGTGAACGCCCTTGAATATAATGGAGGTGACTACGCCCTTAAGCTGGCCGAGGGACGGCTCGACAATTTTAACATCCTCAGGACGTACGACCACATCCACATCCTCGTTTGGCGCAAAGCCCGTATCAAGGCACTCAAAGTCGCAGTTAGAGAATCTGACAAGCTTATCACGGATCATTTTTCCGCGGATAATATTGCTCTCGCCGATAAAATCAGCAACGAAGGCATTTTTAGGTTCATTGTATATTTCCGTGGGAGTTCCTATCTGAAGAATATTTCCCTGGTTCATAACGACTATCGTGTCACTCATTGTCAGGGCCTCCTCCTGGTCATGGGTGACATATATAAAAGTAATACCCACCTGCTGCTGTATTTGTTTGAGCTCATGCTGCATCTCTTTTCGCAGCTTGAGGTCCAGCGCGCCCAGAGGTTCGTCAAGAAGTAAAACCTGAGGACGATTTACGATAGCGCGTGCGATGGCGACTCTTTGCTGCTGTCCGCCGGAAAGGGAAGAGGGGCTTCGTTTTTCGAAGCCTTTGAGCGCTACCAGTGCCAGCGCCTGGCTCACTCTTTCACGGATTTCTTTTTCCGGGCGTTTGGCAATTCGCAGACCGAAAGCCACATTTTCAAATACATTCATGTGGGTGAATAAAGCATATTTCTGAAATACGGTATTGATTTTTCGCTTATGGGGGGGAACATCATTAATCCTCACACCGCCGAACAGAACGTCACCGGATGTTGGCTTTTGAAAACCGCCAATTATTCTTAGGGTGGTGGTTTTGCCGCATCCGCTGGGGCCCAGCAGTGTGAGGAATTCCTTATCTTTGACACACAGGTTTATTGAGTTTAAAACCGTTTCGTTGTCATACGCCATTGTGCAGTTAACGAGGCGAATGAGCTCTTTGGACATTTATCCTCCCCCATTCCTTTAATAACATTAGGATTTAATATATATTCTTTCTTATCAATTGTCAATGCAAAAATTTTAAACTGAAATATTTTTCGATGAATTCAACCCTGGGAACACAGAAGGCTTTATTCTTAAGGTATTCCAGCTCTCCTGCAGGTGTTTTGAAGTTAAAGACAAGCTTATAGGAGTAAAGGGCCTGAAAGGTCTCGGCATCCTTTTCAGCACCGTATTTGATGTCTCCCAACAGAGGGTGTCCGGCTGCGGAGAGCTGGGCGCGAATTTGATGTGTCCGCCCGGTCAAAAGCCGGCATTCCAGCAGAGAGAGATTATTCTTTGAGGTGATTGTCCTGTATTCTGTAACGGCGCTTTTGGCCCCCTTTTCAGGACGGCTCAGGACAAAAACACGGTTTTTGTCGTTTTCCTTTATTATATAGCCCTTAAGGGTCCCTGAGGGGGGTGAGGGAACGCCGTGTACAATGCACAGATAATACTTGTCTATTTCATGATTTCTTATTCTGTCGTTTATTATTCTGAGGGCGGTGGCGTTTTTCGCTGCTATAACAATTCCTCCTGTGTTTCTGTCCAACCTGTTGCACAGGGAGGGGACAAAGGAGTTTTCTTTCCGGGGTTGCCACTGTCCCTTAAGGTAGAGATAAGCCTGGATGTTTGCTATCAGGGTATTTTGAAACTCGCCCTTGTCCGGATGAACAAGAATACCCGGCTTTTTGTCCACCAGCAGGATGTTATCGTCCTCATATATTATATCCAGTCTGGGGTTTGGAATTTTAAGATACGCATTTTCTTCACTTGGAGCTTCAAAGAACTCGTCATTTATATATAAAGAGAGAACATCACCTTCCCGGAGCCGGTATCTGCTGTCGGAAGGCTTTTCGTTTACCTTTATTCTTTTCAGCCTGATGTATTTCTGGCACAGTGAAGTGGGCAGCAGTGGAACCGCCTTGTATATGAAGCGATCCAAACGCATACCTGAATCGTTTTTCCCGATTGTAATCTCTTTCAAAAAATCCTCCCCAATATAATTATACCCGGCGGGACATCAATGAGTTTGTACTGAAAAAATACAGACGGCTTGCAGCCGATTTCTAAATTTTGTATAGTGTACAATGATATGGTCTAAAAAAAGAATAAGCTGACCCCTAACTGTGGTAAAATGGTAAGTGCTAACAAACCAATCACAGAAAGGGATAGCTTCTATGAAAAGAATAGCACAAAAAGC
>JAAYOP010000099.1 GCA_012520295.1 Clostridiales bacterium
CATCTTGCATGCATCTCCTTGTTTTTATGTTGGTTTACAAACTCATCTTAACAGGTTTCGCATGCAGGGGGAATAGGTTTTGCTATTCCTCCTTTATTTTTGCCAATTATAATTTTACACTAAGTAAAGCCGGCCGGAGCGCAATGCCCCGGCCGGCTTTACATTAAGCAGATATAAGTAGATGTCCTGATATCTTGTGTTATCAGTAATACGGGAACGGATATCTCCGTCTGCCAAAAAGCCTTGACAGAAGCAGCAGGGAAATCAAATCCCTTGCAAGGCCCCGGCGCCTGAAGCCTCGAAATCTGCCTGGTCCGTAGCCGCCGTAAACAAACTGTGTGGTTACGGCCTCCGGCATATCGCTTTGCCTGTCGCTGGCAGCCATGTAATCTGCCAGCTCCGGATACATACTGCGAAAATCATCGTAGATGCCGTCGGTGATATTATCCAGCTCCTCTTGTGTGGGCATAACCCCTGTGGCGTCTATGGCGTCACAGGTGGAGCAAATGAAGGGCTCCAGCTTATAGAAGATTTCAGGGTACATGGCCCGTTGCCTCTTTGTCTCCTCAGCCAATGACTTCATTATATTTTCTTCATTGCCGTATGAATACTGCATGCTTTGCTCTCGATTTGTCACTTTATACCTCCAACAACTTTCCATGTCAATTTTTACCGAAAGACAATACATTATATGTACCGGCGGTTCTTCCGTGACGAGGCGTCACAATCGCAAATCATGCATTGTTAAAAACATACGGTGCCGTAGTTTTTTAACCACTCGTCTTTATCTGTACTTAGCTGATTAATGCCTGCCTGCAGCACAGTTGATTCACGGCGTATGCCCGTAAATCAGCCCCCTTTTTTATATGTTCTCCTCGTTGAGGCTTATATTGCGGTAAATCAAATCCCCCCGGGTTTCAAAGCCCACCGCTTGCCAAAAAGCGTTTCCCTCAGCATTGGTATTAAATACAACCAGCGCCGCCTTATTTATGCCCTCCAGCCTCAGCGCGGTCAGGACATTTTCAACCAGCCGCCGACCAATACCCCGCTTTCGATAATCCGGAAAAACAGTGGCGTGGTAGATATATCCGCGCCTGCCGTCGTGTCCGCAGAGGATTGCCCCGATGATTTTGTCTCCGGCCTCGGCAACAAAGCAGGTCTTTGGATTGCGGTCAAGAAACCTCCCTATCCCCTCCCGGGAATCGTCCAGGGACCGCATTCCTACACCCGGAGTGCTCTTCCAAAGACTATAGACATTGTCATAATCGGCTATTGTCATAGTACGAACCAGAACTTCCACGCTGCCCTCCCCTGTTTTAAAGGTTTAATCTTTAAATCAGCTATCCGCGCCCGTTATCGCCTGCATGTCGGAGATAAGCCAGCGGGGATTGTTTATTCCGTCATCCCTGTCGTCATACCGCACGAAGAACAGGCGGCTGTTGAATATATCCGTGCGCATCTCCCCCGTACGGCTGAGCCTCATATTCTTCTCAAAATAGACCACACAGGAAAAGCAGTCGTCCGTATAGCGTATATAGTCTGTGACAGCCTCATTTGTGAATGAAGCCAGACTGTGGTCGCTGACAAAGGTGATATCCACGCCAACGGCATAGTCATATGCCATATTCCAGAAGTCGGAGCCTTCAATAAACCGGCTGCGGGCCTCCTCCAGGCCGTAGCGGGGCCCTGGGAGGTCCCTGGTGAGAAATTTGCTCCAGGTTTTAGCTATTTGCAAAGGGTCAACTTCTTCTCTCAGCTCATGGGGAAAACCCTCCGGAGAGAAAACCGGCTCTATCACAATCTCATTTCCGGTCACCTGAAAGGGTATTTCCTTCCCCAGATTGTTATAAACCGTAATTTCCGGCTCCTGCAAAAGGCTGTCAATCCGGCAGCTTATCATGACGGGCATATCCGTATATTGGCTTGTATACTCAAAATCGGGAATAGGAGCTTCCCCTATGCGGTATTCCCTGCCCAGTTCCTGCCCGTTCACCAGCACACGGAAAGCGGAAGGATATGTAATGTCATAAATATGTGTATCAAGCCCCACCGCGATAATACTCTCCAGTTCCCATTCAGGAATGGACATGAGCCCCAGTCGAACCTGATTTCCCACGGAGTAAATTGTAATCTCCGCGGCCTTTTTCCCGTCCGAGCGCAGCTCATAAACGGCATTTTTGCCATAACTCATACTTCCCGTCCAGGTCAGCTCAGAGTCCAGGAGCCCCTCGGCAAACACAAGCTTATAGGCCTCATAGTCGTCAAATCGGCTGATATCCGCCTCGGGAAAACCCATTGCTTCCACAAGCTCCTGTGGGGACATGGAACGGATGGAGGACAGCACCTGGTCCATATACCTTCCCGGCTGGGCAGCCTCATAAAGCTTCAGGCTCCCCTTCACATAGCCCAAGAACAGCGCCGAACAGATTATGAGCACAATAAGTAAAGTACCATAAAACAGCCAGAAGCCTGATATGCGAGCCCGCTTTTTAGTTTTCTTATTCATATGACCTCACCTGCTTTCGACGACAAAGCCCGTGGGCAGACGCCAGGATGAATTGGCGTAATACAACGTAACGCTGGTCATTTCATACTGTCCGTTATAATACATACACGATGAGCTGCCGCCGTCCAGATTGGCGGCATTGACCGCTCCGTATTCCGTCATAATGCTAATCAAATCCGCAGCTGTGGCGCCCAGATGTCCGGAGGCACCTCTCCCGTCCGTTACCAACAGTAATACCGCGCCGTCAGCCCGCTGTCCTATGGCGGTACGCGGATTTGCCCCGCTCCCCAAATTCCTTGCCATTCGCGCCTCGCCGTTTATAATCAGCTGCACAAAATGATTGTTGGCATCGCTGTATTCTTCCTGGAATGCCACCGCGTCCCGTATGCCTTCCTCTTCAATCAGCGTTTTCAGCTCCGCGGCAGACATACCTTCAATATCTATAATCCGCAGAATGTTTTTATAGTCAAAGCCGATGAGATAAAGCCCAGCCCAGCCCTCAGGCGAATTATATTGTATTTCTCCCTGGCTTACCGCCAGTCCGATGGGTCTGCCTCCTTTGTTTGAATCAGACTGATATAGCCCGCCGTTTACTCCTGCAACCGCCCCGCTTTTTTCCACCAGCTCCGCCAGCTCCATGCCGTATTCCGACCAGGGATAGGTTGTGGCCAGCTTAACCCGGGACGGATCGTTTACAATAAGCATTTTTGCAAAAAAAGTGCGCCCTGAGATTTCAATCAGCTCAATTCCGTCTATATCAAAGCTATCCTCCTCAGGTTCGTCCGCGGCGACAACAATCAGGCTTGGGTCAACCTCCTGCTCTATCACGGGCATGGAGTTGCGCCTGATAATCTCGTCGATTTCCTCCCGGGTGAGAAACATGGAGGCTACAAACTTCATTTGGCCTGTCTCCAGAAATGTAGTTACAAACAACTCCCTGGCGGCAACAGAGGGCCCCCTGCAAATCAAATACAGGGTTATATACAGCGTAGCCGCCACCGCAACCACAATTGTAATCATAACAAGCAGAAAACGCCCGGTAACCCTTAAAACAAGGTTTACGGCTTCGCCCTTTTTTCTGTTAGGACGCTGGTTTCCCAAGGCACCATCCTCTTCCGGCGCTGAAACTATGGCTTTTTCCTCTTCCATATGTATGTATCCTTTCTTAGGGCTTATTGGTCGAAAACCCAGTGATGCTGGATGCGGAAGCTTATAATGAATAAAAACAGTTCCACAGGCGGCTTGATTAATATCTCTCCCAGGGGAGAGGCTCCCAGCAGATTGCCAACCAGGTAGTTGAGGCCCAGGGAAACCAGCAGTTGAAAAACCCACAGCGTATAATATCTGCGTATGGTTTTTATCACGGGGCTCTCCGATTTAAAGATCACACTGCGGTTAAAATTATAGTTAAACAGGGATGACAGGACCCTGGCGGGAACATACGCACAGGCAATTCGAAGAAACCTGGGAGCATTGGCGCCAATCACAAGAATGAGAGCGGAAAACGCGGTATAATCAATCAGAAAGGAGGCAAAGGCCCCCAGTATGTAGCGCAGGATCATCCGGTATATCATGAGGGAATCCCGAAAAGCCTTGAAGTGGCTTGTGGAATTGTTATCACTGTATATAGTCTGTATGGGAACCTCCGCCAGCTTTATGTTTTTCTTTTTAAACTGGAGGAGCATTTCCGTTTCATAATCATAGCGCTCACCCTTAATACGGGTTAAAAGCTCCAGATATTTTGCAGGAATTGCTCTCAGGCCTGTTTGCGTATCGGTTACTTTTATGCCGCAAACCACCCTGAATACCAGTCGAGTGAGAATATTTCCGTAAAAGCTCTTAAAGGGCACGCTTTTGCGCTCAAAGCTCCTGCTCCCCAGCACCACCGTGTCGCCCAGCTCCACCATTTTCTTCGAGCATGTCAATATATCCTCGGGCTTATGCTGACTGTCTCCGTCTATCGTTACAACTCCGTCGATGTCAGGCCGGTTTTTAAGGCAGTATTCAAAGGCGGTTTTCAGGGCTCTCCCCTTCCCGCGGTTTTCAGTATGATTTAGAACTGTGACCTCCGGATGTAAGCTCGCCCGGTGAAAGGGCTCCATATGCTCCTTATTGCTGCCGTCATTGACTATGACAATATCCGTAAAACCTTCCTTTAAAACTCCTTCCACCACCGTTAGCAGCTTTTCGTCCGGATTATACGAAGGCAGGACCACCGTTAAATTCATCGCCTGCTCCTTTCCCTGCGTTTTCTGTGCCACAGCAGCAGAAGGACGCAAAGGCAGATTGCCCCTATTACCGCAACTGCGGCAAATACATGCATATTAAATGCGCTTCCTGCAGGGTCAGGCCCGGAAGTATCAGCATTTTCCCTCTCCTGCAATTCCGATTGCTCCGCCCCATCCCGGGCAACCTTTTCGGCTTCTTCTGTCTTTGCAGACGCTTCCGCCGCAATGAGCTCCGCCTCCTGGGCGGCAATCCGCTCAGCCTCTTCCCGTGCAAGTATCTCCGCCTGTTCACGATAGGTGATTATGTTCTCCAAAAAATCCTTCTTCCCGATGTCTTCACCTATCGTGGAGCGGTAAAGCCCGTAATGGCACGGGCTATAGGTATCTATGTGGGCAGCCTTGTCCCTGTCAACCCAGCGGGTAAACCACGTCCACTGCTGGCTGAGATGGCAGCCGTACCCCAGCTTTGAAACCTCAAAAGCTGTAAGCCCCCCAAAGCTCTCCAGAGGAATGTCCCAGTCCATAACTATTTGGTTTTCCCCATACAGATGTAGATATGTTTTCGGCACATCCCAGGTTCCGTATTTCTCGGCCAGGTCCGGATAATATGTCCCGTCCCCGCTCATTTCCAACGCTTTTTTCAGAGTATATGTATTTACAATATGGGCGCCGTGCCTATACTCCCCGGCCTCGTCATGCCCGATGACCACCTGGGGCTGAAAGCGCCTTATCATCTCCACCTGAAACTCTGTCAATGCCTCTTCATCATATACCCGAAGCGCCCTTTGAAGCACTGTCTCAACGCTTTCTCTCTTAGAGCCCAGGGACGCGGCATCATCGGGAAAGGGGCCGACTATGGGATAATTTCGAACCCCCACTGTCCACAGTCCGTTGAGCTGTTCATGGGGCCGGCTTACGGTGTCCCAGTGGTTTGTCATATAAACAACCTGCACCTCGCCCCCCCTCTCCCCCGCATAGTAGGGAAGGATCCCCGCAAAGAAAAGATGCTCATCATCGGCATGGGTGGACAGCAGCAAAATGTCCGCCCTGTCGCAGCTGGGCTCCCATATCTGAACCCATTCCGGCACCGCTCCCTCCCCAAAGCAATGGATATCGGTAAGGGCCGCTCCACCCTCCGGGATATCTATTGATATTTCAGCGGTCGTTTCCGGCAGTTGCACATATTCGTGAAGAAAGCCATCGGCTCCCGCCTCATAAGATACACCGTTTATCGTATAAGTCCAGCTACCGGGTATTTTATTCCATAATATATACAGATTTCTTATGCCGTCAACATGGGAAATCGTTATAGAGGAATTACCGGGCAGGTTTACATAAGTACTAACATTGTCGTCCGTTAAGGCTCCGGCGGCCTGACCGGTTGAAAGGGAGACGGACATACTGCCGGTCAGCTCCGGCGCCTGCGAATTTCCTTCCGGCGCGGCCCACACAGGAAGGGAAAATGCCAGCGCCATCACAGTAGCCGCCACTAACCGGAATATCCTCCCTGTTTTGTCCTTCCCCATATTTTATGCTCCTTATGCAGGTACGATTTTCAGCTATCATACCACATATTCCCTGAATTGTCGCTCATATTATAGTCATTTTATGGGTTTTTTTAAATAAAATACCCTGCATTCCTTGACAAGCCGGATTCAATGACGGATAATAATGGAAATCCACATGCCTGGTCACTTTCTGAGGCTGGATTGGAGGCTTTTGATGAAAACCGGAATACTGGCTTTATTACTTGTGGCAGTTTTTGTTACCTGTACAGGATGTGATATATCTAACCCTCCTTCGCCAGAAACGGCCGGCGTAACCGGGAGTCCGCAGCCTTCTGAACCCACGACGGAGCCTATACCGGAACCTACACCAGAGCCCACGCCGGAGCCCAAACCTATTGTGGCAATCCTTTCCGTCTGCGGCGATGTGATGAGCCACATGCCCCAAACCAATGCGGCATATAATCCCGAGACCGGCACATATGATTATACGGAATGCCTGAAATACGCCGCACAATGGCTCACCAGGTCAGACTTTGCGGTGGCCAACCTGGAAACCACACTGGGAGGCGAGCCCTATTCGGGCTACCCCTTGTTCTCCACGCCGGACGGACTGGCCTATTCACTGAAGGAGTCCGGCATTGACCTTTTGAGCACGGCTAACAACCACTCTATGGACACAGGCTTTGCCGGACTTTGCCGGACACTTGACGTGCTGGATGAGGCGGGTATTTTGCATGTGGGTACATACCGCACCCAGGAAGAGTACGACTTTAACAGCGGCATCGTCATCGCGGACGTGGGCGGTATATCTGTGGCATTTTTAAGCTATACCTACGGCACCAACGGCATACCTGTATCCACTGAAAACAGTTTTTCAGTGAATATATTCAATACCGATTATCTTACCACCATCTGCACCCTTGATAAGGAAAGGCTGGCACGGGATATGGAGGCGGCAAGAGCCCTTGATACCGACCTTATCGCCGTCATGATGCACTGGGGCCTTGAGTATCACACCTCGATAAGCCCCTATCAGGAGGAAGCTGCTGATTTTCTGATTGCAAACGGTGCCGACCTTATTCTGGGCGGACATCCCCATGTCTGCCAGCCCATGGAGTTCCGGGAGGTCACATTGGAGGACGGCAGCGTGAGAGAAGGCTTTGTTATTTTCTCCCTGGGAAACTTCATATCCGGTCAAAGCCCATATTCTCTGAAAAACGGCGAGTATACAGACACAACGGCCATTGTAAACCTGGAGCTCACAAAGGACCCTGTTAAAGGAAAAACCTCCGTTACGGCCGTAACCTACGTCCCCTGCCTGATGCTCAACCGCTATACTGTAGACAACAGGTATTACCTGCTGGACGCTTATCGGAGCATCTGGGATTACCAGGAGGGCGACACCTCCATCGTAACCTCCGCGGTATATGACAGGCTGGAAAAAGCCATTGACGACTGCAGAAAAATACTCGGTGACATTTGGATGACAGAATACGATTTGGAAGACAAGGCGGCATGATGCCATATACAAGATATGATTTGAGTGCGTGATAAAGATGAAGAAATGCCTTTGCCTGCTGCTGGGCATATGTCTGTTTATGTCCTTTTGCTCCTGCAGTCAGGAGATTCCTAAAGATTTATCCGGCATTGCCCTGAAAGGCGGTTTTGACAAATCATCGGAGCACGGCGGATACAGGGAATTTTTACCTGAAAAGCTCGGCTTCGGGGAAGCTGTCGGCGAGCCGGAAAACAAAAGAAAATCAAATCACGCGAATGCACTGAATAAAAACTGGTTCCTAAAAATAAACCGCCTGTCCGGCTGCCTCACGGCATATACATATGATACCGGCGGCGATTATACTGTCCCTGTCAAATCCATGGCCTGTATCTGCCCGAGAGATAAAATTCCCACAGGCAAATTTGACATATATGAAAAATATTCCTGGTGCGATTTTATAAACGGCAGCCGGGGTGTCTACTGCAGCAAAATCTCCGGAGATATCCTTTTATATGCCATGCCCAGCTTTCAATCCTCCCTGGATATGCTATTGGCAGAGGAATACGGCAGGCTGCATGGTTTAATCCGTCTGGCCCCGGAGGACGCCAAATGGATTTTTGAAAACTGCGATGCCGGAACTAAGGTCGTCATCTATGACGACACTGACCCGGGGCCTTTGGGTATGCCTAAAAATACTTTGATTCCTGAAACGGGCGGCAATTACCCGGCACAGACCGGCTCTGAAATTCCGCCTGACGGGCTGCCTGTACTCATCTCAGAGGGGCCGCTCCGGGCCGAGCTTGGAGACAGGATTAATTTTTTAAAAGGAATAACGGCCACGGACGCGCAGGGAGCAGATATCTCCGACAGGGTAAGATGGAAAACAAACTCAGAGATTACCGCCGCCGGCAACTACATAGTCTTATATTTTGTTACCGGCAGTAATGGCAACACAGTGATGCTCAGACGGGTTCTGGAAATCTATGAACGCGGTGAGCTTTTCCTCTATGAGGGGGAAATAGCCAGGACCGTCGTTCAGGCCAGCGCGGACAGATACCACACCATGGGTATTTCCGTGGCCGTCATAGAAAACGGACGGGTTGTGGACACAATAGCCAACGGATATGCCGTTTATAAAACTAGGGAAATGACTGTCGATACCAAAATCCGCATAGCCTCAATTTCAAAGATTGTGGTTTCCTTGGCGGCCGCCAAGCTCATGGACGAGGGTATGATCGACCCCCATGAAGATATAAGCACCTACTGGGGAGCCAATATCCGCAACCCCCGCTTCCCCCACACCCCTATTACCATTAGGGATATTCTTTGCCATACCTCTTCCCTTCGCAGCAATGACGAGGATTACCGGCTGGGAGTTGACAGAACCCTCCGACAGCTCACTGCCGGTCAGGTATTTTTATACTGCGAGCCCGGACTGGTCAGCTCATATATGTATAATAACTATGCCTTCGGCGTATTGGGCGTCACTCTGGAGCTTGTCTGCGGGGAGGTGCTTGATGATTATCTCCGGAAAAACATCTTTGAGGAAATTGGAATCGAGGCCTCCTTTTCAACTGCAACCCTGAAAAAAGAAGAGCTTGCCTCACTGTATAACGCGGACTGGCAGTGTACACGCAGCGTGGACTATATCTCCACCCGCCCCATCTATACAGAATTGGGTTATTACATATGGTACTACGCCGGCAATCTGACTGTCAGCGCCGGCGATCTGGCAAAGCTTGTGACTGTGCTTATAAACGACGGAAAATACGAAGACAGGCAAATCCTCTCACCCGAGTCGGTGGCATGGCTGGAGGAGCCCCAGTTTACCACCGAGGATGAAATCGGCCTGGAATTTGACCAGTGCTGCCCTCTGAGATACAGAAGGGGCATGTACGGGCGTGAGGACCTCTACTACCATTCCGGCGCCGCCTTCGGCGTATTCTCCCTCATATGCTATGATCCCGTCTCCCGCGACGGTGTTGTTGTTATTACCACCGGCGCCACTACCGGATACGATGAATACGGAGTAACCTCGGTGTGCGGAGATATCGCAGACACTATACTGAGGTCGCTGGAGCACTGACGCATGAAATAAATCAGCCATTGAAAGCGTTGGCTTTCAATGGCTGATTTATTTCATGTCCACTGAACAAATGGATTTTGCAAAACAAACCTGTTTTGTGTCCGTTTCAGATACATTAATTGACTGCCTGTATGCACCTGGAACAATTCAGTTTTCTCCGGAAGCCTTCCGCCTTTCCTCTTCCTCAAGCTGTCTGTAGGCCACCTTTCCAACCAGTGTTTTGGGCAGGCTTTCCCTGATTTCAATTTCTCTGGGCAGCGCATACTTTGCGATATTCTCGCGGCAGTGAGCCATTATTGACTCTCTGACCTGGGGAGTATCCTCCACGCCCTCCCTAAGAACAATAAAAGCTTTGGGAACCTGCATTCTATAGGGATGGGGAACTCCGATCACACAGCTCATTTTAACACTTTCATGGGCGTCTATAACGTTTTCAAGCTGGGAAGGATAAATAGAATACCCAGAGGACACTATCAGTCTTTTTATCCTCTGCTTAAAGTAGACAAAGCCCTGCTCGTCCATCGTACCCAGATCCCCTGTATGAAGCCATACCCTGCCATCGGAATGGATCTTCAAAACCATTTCAGTCTCCTCAGGCATGTCCAGATATCCCTTCATAACCGTCGGTCCATGTATGCAAATCTCACCCGTTTTCCCATAGGGAACTTCCTCAGTCCCTCCGGGCTTAACAATTTTATAGAAGGTATCGGGAAAGGGCAGGCCTATGCTGCCTTCTTTCTCTATGTTGTAAGGCGTCAGACAGCTGGCGGTCACGCATTCCGTGGTCCCGTAGCCTTCCCTGATTCTAACCTTTGAACCGTGTTCCTCCAAAAATTTGTCGAATTTTCTTTTTAGCTCTATTGACAGGGAATCGCCGCCGGAAAATACCCCCTTAAGGCAGCTTAAATCGGCACCCTTCAGCGAATCACCGCGCAGAAGGGCTTCAAAAAGGGTGGGAACTCCGGCTATATAATTGGGTTTGAGCTTTTTTAAAAGCCCCGCATAGCTTTTTACACTAAACCTGGGCACAAGTATACAGCGGCAGACATGAACCAATACGGTGTGGATACAAACTCCCAGCCCAAAGCCATGGAATATGGGCATTACCGCCAGCATGGAGCCCCCACGTACGATACAGTGCCCCATTGCGGCCGTCTGAAGGGCAAGGGCGTTAAAATTCAGGTTTGTGAGCACAATTCCCTTTGTGGTTCCCGTAGTGCCTCCGCTGTAGAGAATGGCCGCAGGGTGATCCCCTCCGCCGGGCGTTCTGTATTCACCCCGGTAAGAGTCGCCTCCTTCAAGAAATCGCTCCCAGCCGATAACCGTTTCTGTTTCCGGAGGCCTCCTTATTTTACGCCCCTCCTTCAGAATATACCCCAGCTTCATAATTCCTCCCAGCGCGTTTTTAACACCCGTCACTATGAGCACAGGCAGCCTGACAGCGCTGCTTATATTGTCAAACTTGTCATAGAACTGATCCAGTGTGACAACAGCGGAGGGCTTTGAATTTTCAATATAGAATTTCAGCTCACCCTCACTGGACAGCGGGTGAACCATAACGGCCACCGCTCCCAGAAGATTTACGGCGTAAAAACACTCCAGAGCCTGCGGTACATTCGGCAGACAGAGCATAATTCTGTCTTCGGCTTTTACCCCAATTGCGGCGAAGGCTCTTGCGCACCTGTAAACCCCCTCCATAAAACCGGCGTAGCTTTCGTTGCGGCCCATAAAAGAATATGATATATCCTCCGGATAACGCGATGCGCTCTGCTCCACCAGCTCCGTCATGCTGCACAAAGGATATGTCAGGCTGTGGGGAACATCCCCGTAAAATTCGAGCCATGGTGCTTTGATACCCATCTTGTCATCCCCTCTGCATCCTTAATTTTCATTATATCCGAATTCTACAGTTGCCACTCCGGATAGTCAACATATAAAATATATTATTTAAATTTTTTTAAGTATTCTAAAGGGGCTCCGGTAGCAATTGACATGTTTTACTGTTTTAATAAAGGCCGATTTGTTGTAATATAAAAACAAAAAAACTTATTGCCGGCTTCGGCAATATATTCAGGCGGTGTTGATGTGGAAAAACTCAATAGCTTTCTTCATATACATAAGAGAATATATTTTTTTATAGCGGTTATGTCTGTATTAAATGCCCTTTTCTATCTACTCAGACCGGTAAAACCCATCATGACGTTTATCGCCGAAACTACCCTTGGAATTCGCGTGACTGTCGCAGCGGTCTTTGATCTTCTCCCCTTTTCAGTGGCAGAGGTGATTATCCTTCTGTCAATAGCCGCAGTGCTTTTTTATCTGATAAAAACCGTCGTGGGTATAATCCAGTCGCCCGGAAAGGGAACGTTTATAATAAAAAGGTTTTCCTTTGCCGTTGCCGCGGTCCTTTTTGTAGTACTTCTTTTTAACCTGTTTTTGGGAGCTTCCTACTACGGAACGGATTTCCTGGATAAAAGCGGGATATCCGTGGAGCCGACAACCATTGATAAGCTTTATAATACAACAAAATACTTTGCCTTAAAGCTGTCAGAAACCTCCGGCAATGTAAAAAGGGACGAGCATGGAGTATTCAGTGAATCTGTAGACGATATCTTCCGGCGGAGCAGCAGCATATATGATAATTCCGTCGAGCGGTTTCCTTTTCTTGAATTTAGAACCAACAGGCCTAAAAAACTACTGCTGTCAAAGCTTTTCAGCTGCCTTTCATATACTGGTTTTTATTTCCCCTTTACAGGCGAGGCCAATATAAACATAGATTCTCCAGGCTGCTTCATGCCATCCACAATAGCCCACGAAATGGCCCATCAGCGTGGCATCGCGTATGAACAGGAGGCAAACTTTGTCGCTATATATGTCTCGATCAACAGCGGAGACCCCATCTATGAATACTCTGGATACCTGCTGGCTTATGTGCATTTAAACAATGCCCTTTATAAATACGACAAGCAAAAGTACTATGAAGTATATGGCCTGCTCAACGATGAGGTAAAGGCGGACCTAAGCTATAACAACAAGTATTGGGAACGCTTTGAAGGCCCCGTTTCAGAGGTCACCGATGCGGTTTACGACACATTTTTGAAAAGCTACGGCCAGGAGCTGGGAATACAAAGCTATGGCGCCGTAGTGGATCTTCTCATCGCTTTCTACGGGGAATCGGGCAGAAGGTCATCCATTTAGTTGAGTGATCGACCTCCCATACCACCCTGCGTACCCTTTAGACGTCTCTGACCTGACTGCGGGGGGTCAGTTCTTTGGGCTTTGTCGCCCTCTCCTTTTTCCCTTTTTCGCATACTCCTTTACTTTCTGAATTGCCGTCTGTTCCCGCTTCCGGGCAGTTTCGGGACTTTCACCCTCTTAAACGTGCGCTCACCGGGCGCACATCGACAAAATGACGCCGCAAAATTGCGGCGTCATTTTTATTCTTTGGCTCAATATTCTTTTTGCTCAATTTCTTAAACAGCTGGTTTAAAGCTCGTTCTTTAGCTTTTCTATGCATTCTGGACAAATATTTTTGCCTTTGTAGTTTACTATGTCTCTAACATTGTCGCAGAAAATGCATGCCGGCTGATATTTTTTAAGTATTATTGAGGACTCATCAACATAGATTTCAAGCGAATCTTTTTCGGCTATATCCAAAGTCCTGCGTAACTCTACAGGCAGGACAATTCGTCCCAAGCTATCCATTTGTCTTACTATGCCAGTTGATTTCATGTTTTCCCTCCTTCTTTATATGATATTTCTCTTATAGGAGTATTTCCCACTTTATCTATATTGTTACACTATAATATCAAAAATAAACAAAATGTCAAGGCTTGTCATTATTCATATTTTGCTTGATGATTATGCCGATAAAGAAAAATATACGTCGAAGCACTGGATTAGCCTTCTCTCTATATATTATGGCACATATTTTTTAAATTTCTGTTAAGACTTAATGTATTTCCGGTAAAAATGTCAATTTGAGACTAAGGGATACTTTTCAAAAATACATCCTATATTTTTGAATGATGGCATAAAAACAATCCCAGGACAAATAATAGAATTAAATATAGGCTTATCGTGTGTGGACACGGTAGGCGTATATCAACAGATATGGAGGAACAATCTATGAAAGCAACCGGAATTGTGCGAAGAATAGATGATTTGGGACGCGTTGTTATTCCCAAGGAAATAAGACGCACTATGCGAATCCGCGAGGGTGACCCTCTGGAAATATATACCGAAAAAGATGGAGAGGTCATCTTTAAAAAATACTCACCAATGGGCGATCTTTCCGACTTTGCCAATCAAATCTGCGAGACACTGAACAAAACCACGAATTGTATCACAATAGTGACTGACAGGGATACCGTGATATCTGTTTATGGTGTTCCAAAGCGCGAGCTGGCCGATAAGCGCATAAGTGTCGAGCTTGAACAAATCATGGAGGGCAGGCAGGTTTACCAGCGCAAGCCCGCTGAAAGAGGATTGCCGATTGTGGACGGGGAAACCCAATACAGTATTGGTATTGCGGCGCCTATCATATCAGAAGGCGACATTTTGGGCTCTGTGGCCTTTCTGACAACTGAAGGCAGTCCCCCGCTGGGTGAGGTTGAAAATAAGCTT
Organism: Clostridiales bacterium; assembly: GCA_012520295.1. Taxonomy (GTDB): domain Bacteria; phylum Bacillota; class Clostridia; order Oscillospirales; family Oscillospiraceae; genus JAAYOP01. Next base: position 14,453 of record JAAYOP010000099.1, read on the forward strand.
GCCAGCGCAGTAGCCAGATTTCTTAGTAAGCAGATGGAATCTTAATCTGATATTTCAAAAAGTATGTCGAAGCGCGGGCAGTATTGGTATATACCAATACTGCTCCTTTGTCAATTAATTCTTTGCACAAAAAACATAGATGATCTGCGGTTGTCAAACATATGGTCCATTTTTTTAGGAAGTCTGTCAATGGTAAGTAGTAGTAGCGCTGTGGGAAGCGTTGAAAAGTCTAACGCACCTTTTCAATGCTTTCCATAGCTGTTGGACAA
>JAAYOP010000100.1 GCA_012520295.1 Clostridiales bacterium
CTGCTTCAAAGCAGATGTTGCCATATAGCCTGAAATATGATAGAATTCAGTGGCCGGAGATATAACGGCACATCTGAACTTGGTGGTGTATAACTTGATAGTATTGGGCTTGGATCCCGGCATTGCCACAGTCGGTTTCGGTATTGTAAGCTCCGAAAAAGGCTGTGTTTCTGCAATAAGATACGGAGTATTCAGAACGTCTCCCGGAATAGCCCTGTCTCGGCGTCTGGGCGATATATATGACGATGTAAACGAAATAATAAAGCAATTCAAGCCTGATGCAATAGCAATAGAGAAGCTGTTTTTTAACACAAATCACAAAACAGGTATTTCGGTTGCTCACGGACGAGGAGTGCTGCTCCTTGCAGCATACAAATGCGGAGTACCCATTTTCGAATATACGCCCCTTCAGGTTAAAAGCTCAGTAACCGGCTACGGCAGAGCGGAGAAAAAGCAAGTAATGGAAATGGTCAGGAGACTGTTAAAGCTGGACAGTATTCCAAAACCCGATGACGCGGCGGATGCCCTGGCTATTGCCATATGCCACGCAAGAGCCGCTACCTCGCTTATCTATGAGAAATGGAGCAATAACGCATGTTCTACTACTTAAAGGGAATTGTAGCCAATTTTGAGACTAATCTGGCTGTAATAGACTGTGGCGGTGTCGGATACGCCTGCAATACAACGAGCAGGACAATGGGAGCTCTCAAAAAAGGTGAAGAGGCCAAACTGTATACATATTGCCACATACGGGAAGATACCTTTGATATATACGGTTTTTTTGAAAAAAATGAGCTCAGTTGCTTTAAAATGTTGATACAAATATCCGGAGTGGGTCCAAAGGCAGCCCTGTCTCTGCTGTCTCATATTTCCCCCGAGGATCTTGCTCTTGCGATTTTATCAGAAAATGAAAAGGCTCTGACTGTTGCTCCGGGAATAGGAAAGAAAACAGCGCAGAGAATTATTCTGGAACTTAAAGACAAGATGAGTAAGGAGCTGTCGGAGCTTGCGGAAAACGGAGTTGTGATTGACGAGCTTGGCGGTGTTAAAACGGGAGATATAGCCGGCGATAAGGTTTCCGACGTGGTGGCCGCGCTGTCAATGCTGGGCTACACTCCGTCTGAAATAAATGCTGCGATGCGTAAGGTAGATATGGAAAATTTGACTACTGAGCAGATAATCATGGAAATCGTTAAAAATTACTGAGGAAGGTATGGCTGATGAGTATTGATTTTTCAGAAGAGTATAAACCCTCAAAGCCATCAACAACAGGTGAATATACTCCTGAGGATATGGGAGAAAACAAGCTGCGCCCGCAATTTCTTGCAGATTTTAACGGTCAGGAAAAGGCAAGGGAAAACCTGTCCATTTTTATTGAGGCCGCAAGAATGAGAAGTGAACCCCTGGACCATGTTTTGCTTCACGGTCCTCCCGGCCTGGGAAAAACCTCGCTGGCTACAATAATCGCCAACGAAATGGGCGTGGATATACGAAAAACTTCGGGTCCGGCCATAGAAAAGCCAAAAGATTTGGCCGCAATTCTCACAAATTTGAACGAAAACGATATACTGTTTATAGATGAAATACATCGTATGAACAGGACTGTCGAGGAGATCCTGTATCCCGCGATGGAAGATAATGAAATTGACATTATTATTGGTCAGGGTCCTGCCGCCACCTCCATCAGACTGCCCCTTAAAAGATTTACACTGGTAGGTGCCACGACCAGATCGGGGCAGCTATCTGCGCCCATGCGTGACAGATTTGGGGTCATCATAAAGCTTGAGCTCTACAATGTGGACGATTTACAGAAGATAATAGAGCGCAGCGCTTCAATACTGGGGATTCCCATAGATGACGGGGGCTCAAGGGAGATTGCCATGCGCTCCAGAGGCACTCCAAGAATAGCCAACAGGCTGCTGCGCAGGGTTCGGGATTTTGCACAGGTCTGCGCAGACGGAGTGATTACAAAGACCGTTGCCGATGATGCTTTGAAACGGCTGGAAATTGATGATATTGGCCTTGATGCGGTTGACAGAAAACTGCTAAAGAGTATTATTGTCAATTATGGCGGAGGCCCTGTCGGCCTTGAAACCCTGGCCGCGACTATAAACGAAGAAGCAATTACAATTGAGGATATGTATGAACCCTTTTTACTGCAGCAGGGCTTTCTGACCAGAACTCCTCGAGGCAGATGTGCCACTCAGCTGGCCTATAAGCACTTAAACATGGATTTTATAGGACAGCAAAGCTTTGATATTTGATTTTTATAAAAACAGGAGAGGGAAGAATGGGCCGATTATTTGGAACTGACGGTATAAGAGGCATAGCCAACGCTGATCTGGACGCACAGCTGGCTTTCAGTGTGGGACAGGCAGCAGCGGCTGTTCTTTCAAAAGGGAAGAACAAGCGACCGTTTATAACTATTGGAAAGGATACAAGGATATCTTCCGATATGCTGGAGGCGGCTCTCATTGCCGGTATTTGCTCGTCGGGGGCCGATGTTATGCCTCTGGGAGTAGTGCCGACACCCGCGGTGGCGTACATAACCAGAGTATCGGGAGCAGACGCGGGAATAGTCATATCTGCGTCACATAATCCCTATGAATATAATGGAATAAAGATTTTCAACTCCCAGGGCTTCAAGCTATCCGATGAGCTTGAGCTTGAAATCGAAAGGCTTGTTCTGTCCGATACCAAAATCTCTTTGAAGAAAAGCAGTGATATGGGACGTGTTGTTTCCGGAAGCAATCGATATTTACAAATGTATGTGGATAAGCTTGCGTCCCTTTCTGAAGATATAGCCGGCTATAAGGTTATAATAGACTGTGCCAACGGGGCCACGGCGCGAACGGCCGAAATGCTCTTTTCAAGGCTGCCTGTTGAGCTGACGCTTATATCCGATAAGCCAAACGGCACAAATATCAATGATTGCTGTGGCTCGACGAACACCGAAGCCCTGAGTAAATCCGTAATCTCCTCCGGCGCAGATATCGGAATAGCCTTTGACGGAGATGGAGACAGGTGTATTATTGTTGATGAAAACGGCAATATAGTGGACGGAGACAGAATCATGGCCATATGTGGCTATGATATGAAAAAGAAGGGAAAGCTCAAAAACAACACCATAGTTGCTACTGTTTATTCAAATCTCGGTTTCAGAGTTTTTGCGGAAAACAATGATATAAAACTTGTAGCTGCAGCCGTAGGTGACAGGAATGTATTGGAAATGATGCAGAAGGTGGGGGCAAATCTTGGCGGAGAACAGTCAGGACATCTGATATTTCTTGATGACGCCTCAACTGGAGACGGCCAATTGGCAGCTTTAAAATTTCTCAATGTTTTAGCTTCGTCCCAAAAAACGGTATCGGAGCTTGTAGCCCAAGTACCCCAGTATCCACAGCTTTTGCGCAGCATTCCCATTGAAGGAGGAAATGCGGTCAAGGAAGCGGTCATGGCCAATGAAGCCTTAAAGAAGTGCATAAGAGATGCGGAAAAGGAGCTGGGAGATACCGGCAGGGTTCTGGTAAGACCTTCGGGAACAGAGGCTCTGATACGGGTTATGGTGGAGGCCAGAGATGAATCAAAGGCTGAAACGATTGCATGTCGGCTTGTAGATTTCATAAAAAACCAGGTATGTAAATAGAAACAAAGTAGCTATGTAACAATTTGTTAACAATTTTTAAAAATTCTGCTTGACATTTTACCAATAAATATATACAATAACAACGATTGATGTATTGTGGGAATATCTTTATGACACAATTTGAAAATTGTAGCGATGAGACCCTTCATCAACGCGCTATTTCCGGAGATTCTGAGGCAGAAGACCTACTTATAAGAAAATACAGTGCGTTAGTAAGAGCATGTGCCCGTCCATATTTTCTCGCAGGAGGAGACAGCGAGGATTTAATTCAAGAAGGAATGCTCGGACTTCTGTCAGCGGTCAGAGAATACCGCCCCGAAGGTGGGGCTTCTTTTAGAACCTTTGCTGAGCTCTGCATTAGGAGACGGCTTTATTCTGCAATAAAAAAAGCCGCAGGAAGAAAGCATGTAGCGCTCAATGATTGTTTATCGTTAGACCCTTTTTTTGACGAAAATCAAACCCATGCAGCCTTTGTTTTGCGTGATGCTTTCCAGCGAGGACCTGAAGAAATGGTCATAGACAGGGAGATGACGGACGAGTTTTTATCATCTTTTCTACGTCGCCTGTCAAAATATGAAGCTGAAGTATTAGGGTTATATTTAAAAGGATTGTCATATCAGGAGATAGCTTCAGAGATAAACAGGTCAATAAAATCAGTGGACAACGCCGTCCAACGCATCAGGCGAAAACTGGCGCAACATATTAATCACGGCGAAATCAGCAAGAGCTGAACACGCATATATGCCCCATATGGGTATGCCAATATGGGTAGTTGTTACCTGGGTGGACCCAATTGAGGTAAGATTTTTGTCAAAGAGAGGATTTGGAATGTACGAAGACAAGACACTACAATGTAAGGAATGCGGAGAGGACTTCGTATTCACGGCAGGCGAGCAAGAGTTTTATGCGGAAAGAGGCTTTCAAAACGAGCCCCAGCGCTGTAAACCTTGCCGCGATGCAAGGAAATTAGCCGCCAGAGGGCCCAGAGTGTATCATACAGCTGTCTGTGCAGACTGTGGTGGCGAAGCAAAGGTTCCATTCGAACCGAAATCCGACAGGCCGGTGTATTGCAGCGATTGTTTCGCTCGTATAAAGGATACTACCGAAGCCGAATAAGGATAATAACGGGGGTGTCTATAAGATGCCCCTGTTTTTTTGCTTTTTTCTTTATTATTTCTATTGAATTTACTAATGAGTGGGGTTATAATAATAACACATTTCAGATTATTGAACAGTATAATATTGGAGGTATATATGGCAAGAAGAATAACAAGAGATACTATGATAAGCGATATTCTGGATTTTGCTCCGGAAACCGCGCCCCTTTTCAGTGAAATCGGCATGCATTGCCTTGGCTGTGCCATGGCCACCGAAGAGACTGTTGCCGAAGCCTGTGAAGTGCACGGTGTAGATGCCGATGATTTCATAAAAAGAGCAAATGAGCTTATTGAGGACTTTAAAAGCTAGTTTAAAAAAGCACAGATTAAAAGCCGGTTTTCCGGCTTTTAATTTTATCCATCTTTATCAGGTAAAAGCCTCCGGTTTTGATAACCTGAAAAATCACAAAGGGGTGAAAAAATGAGGCTTTCAAATCTAAAGCTTTCCGACAGGCTTTATAAGATAGCTACCTATGTACCTAAGGGCAGCCGTATCGCGGATATAGGTACAGATCACTGCCATATTCCTATCTGGCTTATACTGGGCAATGTTGTCGAAAGCGCTATAGCCTCCGATATAAAAAAAGGCCCCCTTGAAGCCGCCAGGCGGAGTGCCGCCGAATACGGTGTTCTGGATAAAATTGATTTCAGGCTATCCGATGGGCTTGCTGAAATAGACCACCGGGAGGCAGATACCCTCATTATTGCCGGCATGGGCGGGGAGAATATAGCCGAAATCATAGAATCCTCGGACTGGAAATGGGAAGACCGTCACAGGCTCATCCTTCAGCCCATGACGAAGCAGGCGGAGCTATGCGGATTTTTATATGAAAACGGTTTTACCGTATTAGATGAAGTGCTGGCAAAGGACGGGGGAGAGATATACAGAATCCTGCTTGTGGGATATATAAAAAGCCCAATCCCCGCAGACGCCAATCTCTGGGTCGGGCAATCCCTTTTAGAGAAAAAGGACCCCCTGTTGCCCGAATACCTTCAGCTGATTATAAGCAAGACCCGGAAGGCCATATCGGGAGTGTTGTCCGGAAATGACCCGGACACTGAGAAGTTGAATATGCTGAGGAAAAGGCTTGAAGAGTTTAAGACTATGAAGGAGATGTTATTATGACGACCGTAAAAAGGGTTCTGGAGTTTTTGGACAGCAAGGCCCCCTGCGAGATAAAAATGGATTTTGATAATGTGGGGCTCCTGGTAGGCGATGAGAGCAGAGTCGTTAAAAGGCTTCTTCTTGCTCTTGACATAACCGACGAGGTGGTGGAAGAGGCGGCAACAAAAAAAGCGGAGCTTATAGTATCTCACCATCCGCTGTTTTTCTCCTTAAAATCCGTCAGTACCGCAACGCCACAGGGAAAAAGAATTATATCCATGATTGAAAAAGGTATTGCGGGCATATGCATGCACACAAATTTGGATGCGGTCAGCGGAGGAGTTAACGATGCACTGGCTGAGGCCGCAGGTCTCATTGATATAAAGCTGCTGGAGGAAAGCGGCGTTGATAAAGCCGGAAGGCCCTACGGAATAGGGCGCATCGGAAGACTGGAAAAGGAGAAGTCTCTGTCGCAGTACCTGCCTTTCTTAAAGAACGCTTTAAAAACAAACGGCCTGCGGTACTACGATGCCGGAAGGCCCGTTAAGATGGTGGCGGTAGGCAGCGGTTCCTGTGGAGAGTATCTTGTTATTGCCGCTGAAAAGGGCTGTGATACCTTTATCTCAGCGGACATCAAATATGATTATTTTCTTGACGCCAAGCGCATGGGGATAAATGCTGTGGATGCGGACCATTTCTGCACGGAAAACGTTGTGCTCCCGGTTCTGGAAAAATGGCTTGAAGAGGCCTTTCCTGCCATTGAAATTATAACCTCCGAAATCCATTGCCAGCCGATAAAATTCTTTTGAAATAAGTCAGGTGCAGAAGTCCCGTATATAGTTGTCAATACACTGCTTTATTACTTCCAGCGCCCTGTCCCTGTCTTCAACTTCGTTTACAACGGTTTCCTTGCCCTCAAGGTTTTTGTATACGGCGAAGAAGTGGCACATCTCCTGAAAAACATGGGCAGGAAGATCCGTTAAATTATTGAATGTGTTGTAATTTGGGTCACTGAAGGGAATGGCAATGATCTTCTCGTCCATTTTGCCGCTGTCCTTCATGGTTATCACGCCTATGGGGAAGCACCGGACAAGGGTCATGGGCTCTATGGCTTCGCTGCATAATACAAGAACATCCAGGGGATCACCGTCGTCACCGTATGTACGCGGTATAAATCCATAGTTGGCGGGGTAATGGGTGGAGGTATGCAGTATTCGGTCTAAAATGAGTAAACCTGTTTCCTTGTCCATCTCATATTTTTTCTTGCTTCCCTTGGAGATTTCTATAACCGCTATAAAATCATTGGGTCTTATTCTTTTCGGACTTATGTCATGCCAAATGTTAGTCAATATAGAATCCTCTTTTCATGTTATGCGTTTATATTGCAGTAATTTGTGATTAATGTAACTGAACAAATGGGCTTTATCCCTTTCAGATACATTGTGTTGAACCCTGAACAATTCAAAAATGATTGTTATTGCTCAGCAGTCATTAATTATAGACTAAAACGCTGAGCATATGCAATAGCAGAATTAAAAGCAGGCGGTAATTTTAGTTTTCTTATCCGCCTGCTTTGATATACAATTTTTTATAGTCTAATTCTTTTCCACTTGCCCTGATTATATCGTATTAGGAACAGGGTGGAGCGAAGAATTTGATCGGCGGCAATTGCCAGCCAGGCTCCCACAAGTCCGTAGTTGAGCACCTTTACAAAGAGCGTGCCGAGACCTGTTCTTATAAATACCGTGGTAATAAGTATGAATAATGCCGTAACCTTTGTGTCTCCCGCACCGCGAAGTATGCCGCCCAGGACGAACTGGGAGCTTTGTATGGGCTGAAGAAATGCCACAAAGAGCATTATCATACCACCGGTTTTTACAATATGCTCATTGTCATTATACAGCATTATAAGCTGCTCTCTGAACAGTATGAACATGACACCCAGGAATATGGATACACACATTGCCAGGTAGCGGCATCGCTTTCCGTAATGCTCTGCCATATCTATGCGCAGTTTTCCTAGGCTCTGTCCGATAAGCGAAGTGGCTGAGGATGCAAACGCCTGACCGTTCATAAAGGAAAGGGATTGTATGTTCAGGCAAATCTGATATGTAGCAAGGTTAAGCTCCCCAAGAGTGGAAACAGTGCGGCTATATATGATAAGTCCGGTTCGCATCAGCATCTGTTCCAGCATTGCCGGCAGTCCTACCTTGGCCATGCCGGCAACCACATCCCGGTCAAACTTGAATATATTCTTAAACCCAATCTTCAACTTGAGGTAGTACTTTCCGTTGAGTATGAATATAAAGGCTATAACAGTCCCAACCGCCTGGCCGAATACGGTAGCGATGGAGGCTCCGGCCACTCCCAGAGCCGGGAAGCCCAGATTACCGTTGATAAGCAGCCAATTACCCACGATATTGACTAAGTTTGCGACAATATTATATATCATACATGGCTTGGTGTTTCCGGTTCCTCTCAGTGCGGCCGATATACAGAAGGACAAGGCCGGAATTGTGAAGGTAGCGCTCTGGATTACAAAATATGTGCTGCCCAGATCAATTGTTTCCTGTTTCATGCCTCCGGCTGCCATGAAGGTTATCATCCATTTTGATCCTATTGTTCCAAAGACAGCGCATACAATCGATATTAAGGTTGCCAATACCAGTGACTGGCGCAGGATGCTGTTGGCCCTCTCACTGTCATGAGCGCCGCGGGCTCTGGCTATAACGGCCGTGGCGCCCGTATTGAGGGCCATAATCATGGTCATTAGTAAGAAACGAGGCTGCATAGCCAGGCCTACAGCCGATATAGCCTCGGGGCCGAGGCCTCCTACCATCATCATATCTACCATATTAACCAAAGAACCGAGCAAAAGCTCGGCTAGAGATGGCCATGCTATCCGCAAAATATCCCTATAGAGGGCCCGGGAGGAAACACCTTCGGGCAAGTCACGCTTCCTTCTCTTTGTGTATTTGAGCTCTTCTTTATAGGTCTCTTCAGTGCCCGGCTCAATATGGTCGAGAGTGGTGGTTATACCTTTGATTCCTATTGATTTATCAGTATCAGTATTAATTTCTTCATTGCGCGTCTGCGCTTTTAATTCTATTCTTTCTTTTGGCATAAGCTGGGATCATAATAAGACCCATTCTCTCCTCCTTAATCTTCTGAAAATATATTAGCACAAATTAGTTGTAGATGCAACTATTTTTGAGTTTCTATTGTTGCATCAGGTATTATGAGTAAATTTGTAAATATGCTGATGGATATTGGATGATAATTATGCTAAACTTTATTAAATACATGGATAATAAAAAGAGGATAAAGTATATCCGGGAGGAAATATGAATACGGAAATAGAAAACCTGAAAAGGATGCTGGACGAACAGAGATATATTTATGACGAGGAACTTATTATCACTCTGTTTGTGGCTTTAAAGCTGGAGCGCCCGCTGCTGATAGAGGGCGCTGCCGGAGTAGGAAAGACAGAGGTGGCCAAGGTAATGGCCAGAGCGCTGGGTCGGGAGCTGGTTAGACTCCAGTGCTATGAGGGCATGGATGAGACAAAGGCCCTGTATGAGTGGAATTATCAAAAGCAGCTTTTAACAATCCAGGTTAAAATGGGAACAGGAGAGGTGGAGACATCGGAGCTGACGGGCTCCCTGTTCGGTGAGGAATACCTTTTGGAGCGCCCCCTTTTAAGGTCCATAAGAAGCCCGGAGCCGGTGGTACTTCTTATTGACGAGATAGACAAGGCAGATGAAGAGTTTGAGGCGTTTTTGCTTGAGCTGCTTTCCGAATTCCAGGTTACCATTCCGGAGCTTGGCACTATAAAATCCAGGACAAGCCCTTTTGTCGTTCTCACAAGCAACAGCGTAAGGCCCCTGTCTGATGCGCTGAAGCGGCGCTGCGCATATTTGTATATTGATTATCCCACGGTGGAAAAGGAAGTCAGAATAATCCGCGCAAGACTTCCCGGTATTGATACATCTCTGGCGGTCCAGGTGGCGGAAGCCGTCAAATATCTCAGGGAAAGCGATAAAGTGGTCAAAAAGCCATCCATAGCCGAAACGCTGGATTGGATAAGCGCGCTGACCACCCTGGGAATAAAGTCCCTTGACGAAAAGGCGGCAGAGAGCACTATTGGCTTCGTGCTGAAAAATTATGAAGATATTGAGGGGATATTGGATGACGAGGGTTTCAGAAGGACTCTCAATTGAAAACCTTACCGTATTTTCACACCTTTTAAGGCAGCAGGGCCTTTCGGTGGGGATAAGTGAAACAATGGATGCCACGAGGGTTATAGAGCTCATAGGGCTGGAGGACAAAAACGCTGTTCGCCAGGCTCTCAGCGCCATATACGCAAAGAGCAAAAGCCAGCAGAGAATCTTCAGGGAAACCTTTGACAGATATTTTGTAGGCGAGGAAATCAGGCGCAGGCAGCTTGATCAAAAAAAGAAGGAAAGGGAAGAGCAGCAAAAGCGTCTCAGAGAGGCCGAAGAAGAGCTGCAATACAATGGCAAGCCCCTTGAGCTGAACAGTGAGACAAAGGAAGCATATGCAAACCTGTCAAGGGCTGAGCGTGAGCAGCTTATGCGGTATCTGGAATTCTCAACGGACAATAAGCGGCGCTCCCCCTTTAACCAGCGGTTTATGCAGAAAATCATCCAGCAGAGGCTTATGCTGGATGACCATTATCTGCCTGGCTCCGGGTCCGAGGAGATGCAGGGCGAGCCAGAGGACCTGCTGGAGAAAAACCTGTCGGATATAACCGACGAGGAGGTTCCCCATGTAATTGCTCTTATAAACAGGCTTGTCAGGCAGTTAAACGGCTCCATATCCAGAGAATACAGAAGATCGGGCAAGAGCGGAAGACTGGATTTCAGGAAAACAATCCATGAGAGCCTCAGAACCGGTGGCTCGTTTTACAGGCTCAGATACAAAAAAAGACGCAGAAGCAAAAAACGCATGCTCCTGCTATGCGATGTATCCGGTTCAATGCTCAAATTTTCACAGTTTGCCATACAGTTTATCAAGTCAATGTCAGATGTGGCTGAGAGCTCTGAAACCTTTCTTTTTTCGGAGGATGTAAAAAAGGTAAGCCGATTTGTAACGGGTAATATGAAGGCGTTTGAGGAGCATGTGAAGGAGAGTGGACTGTGGGGAAAGGGAACGGATATAGGTGGGGCAATTGAAAAAATGACACAGTTGCGTCCTTTGCCCTTCAATGGGAGCACGGTACTGATAATACTCAGCGACACGAAAACCGTGAACACAAAAAAAGCCGAAGACCAGATTAAAAACGCTTCGGCAAGGGTAAAGAAAATTATCTGGATGAATCCAATTCCGGAAAGCAAGTGGGCCAACATGAAAAGCGTAACGGCGTTCAAGCCTTATTGCAGTATGCTGGACTGCAGCACATTGAACAACCTGGCCAGGGCCTGCGCAAGGCTCTCCAGCGGGCAATTATAACGATGTCTACAGTTTTAGAAGAAGCTTGTTTATCTTACTGCTGGTTTTTGAGCGCTCGGAATACACCCACTCGGGCTCAAACCCTATATTAAAGGCCTTTGTAAAGGAATAATAAATATTCAGCTTCTGATAGTATCTCTCCATATCCGAAAGATTTCTGCCGGAGGCCACAGGCTTTGAGATGCCCGATTTTCCTTTTACGAAAAACTCCTCAACGAAGCTCAGGAAGCATAAAAGCAGCTCCGGGTCGTTTACGTCAAAGGGCAGCTTCATGAGCCGGTATTCGATATCCTCCGGAAGCCTGTATGCTTTTATGTGACCGAGCAGAAGAAGGTAGTCTCGGATATCCATCTTCCTGTAATAATCAAGTTTTTCATGGCTGGTGCTCCAAAGCGCCAGCTTTTCTCTTAGGGGCAGGCCTTTTATCTGCAGTATCCCTTCACTGGGACCCAGTACCGCCTGGCCGAGAGTCTCGTCCTCGGTTTCCAGGTGCTCCCTTATTAGTTCTTGCTCTATACCCGCACAGCCCACATACCCCACTTCATAAATGCCCTTTCTCCCGGCACGGCCACCGATTTGCTTTACCTCCTGAGAGGTTATATAGCGGACCTCCTCGCCGTCAAACTTTTGGAGGGACATGAAAATAACTCTTTTTATGGGCAGATTTACGCCCATGCCTATGGCGTCTGTTGATATGAGAAGCTTACTTTCGCCCCTTATAAATGACTGATACTGCATCCTTCGCACCTCAGGAGGCAGATCCCCGTATATCACGCTGTTTTTTATACCCCTGTCAAGAAAATACTTGGACAGCTGCAGAACATCCCTTTTGGAAAAGGCAATAAGGGCATCACCCTTTGAAGCATCCTTCAGGGTGAAGGGATATGGATATACTTCCAGGGGAGTTTGGCGGTAATACTCCTTAACCTCATACTCATCGCCGCAATCCTCCAGTATTCTCACAATAAGTTCCTTTGCGTTAAAAGCGCCGCAGACGTGAATTTCCCTGCATCGGAGCCCGAGGAGGGCCCTGGTCCAGGCCTGTCCTCTTTGGGAATTGGCTATCATCTGTATCTCGTCTATCACGGCCACATCGTATATCTCGTTGGTATCAAGCTTTTCAACAGTGGAGCATACATGCATGGCGTTTTCCGTCAAAAGCTCCTCTTCGCCTGTAATAAGATTGCACGGTACGCCGTCCCGGTTGAGCTTTTCATAGTTTTCCAGAGCAAGAATGCGAAGGGGAGCCAGATAAATGCCCTTCTCCGCCTGCTTGAGCCGCTCTATTGCCTGAAATGTCTTTCCAGTGTTTGTCTGTCCCAGATGAAGTGTGAAATGACGCTTTATGATTCTGGCAGACTCATACTCGTCCTTTGGGTTTTCGGGGAAGTATTTAACAAAATCCCTTGCAATAAGAGCCGGAATATGGCTGTTTATCAAAACAGGGATTATACCGGAGTTTATATATCCCGCCCGGTCGCTTTCTATAATCTCTTCAAATACATATGAGGTCTTGTTTCTTTTGTTATAGTGCCTGAGAAGTCTCACGGAAATGTTGTCAAGGAGACTTAAGTAGCCGTCATATACGGCTTTATATTCATTAAACCCCTTGTTTTCAAATGCCTTGAGAGCTTTGATTTTCTTTCTTACGGCAGCTTCGTGGGACCAAAGATTCGCGTCTTTGGAATTTCGGGCTATTTGCTCTATTTGGTTCAATTGTGATTTTAACTTATCAAAATCTCGCCGTATTCTTTGACTTTTTTTCATAACCACACCTATATAAATATCTACTGAACAAATGCTTTTGTGTTATATATATGATTTTCTGCCTGAATTAAATTGGGGACATACGCCGCAAATCAATTGCTCTGTACCTGGAACAATTCAAAAGCCCTGCCAAAGTATTTCTATTGATGCGTTTTTGAATTATTCAGCAGACATTATAAAAATCAAGTATTATTTGCTTTTGTAAGGTTTGAGCACTTTCTCATATCCCATTCTGACAGGATCACCCGGCTCAACGTCAAGGATAACTTCCCCGCAGTATAGAAAACCGTTTTTACTTAGATATTTCTGCATGGGAATGTTTCCTCTGTGGGTGTCGGCGCGAAGGAACAGGACCCTTTTCTCCATGCACAGTCTTTCGGCAAAGGAGAGCATCTCTTTTGCCAGCGTACCGCCTTTGTATTTATCCGAAACCGCCATTCGGTGTATGACCCCATACTTGTCAGTTTTGCTGCTCCAGCCCTGGCCGGATATGGAGCCGTAGCATACTTCCGGCTCAAAGGATACCACCATAACGCCGGCCGCTTCATTTTTTATATGAAAGACATAGCACTGCTTTTTTTCAATATCGGAGAGGAAAACGGCTTCATTTGGGTAGCCGTTCTGCCATTGATCAATACCCAGCTTTTTTATGGATGCCTGTGCCTGCCTGATTATTGCCATGATTGAAGGTATGTCCGAAGGCCGGGCAGCCCTTGATAAAATGCTGCTTTTATGATACCCGCTCACGCTCATTTGTGTTTATTACCTCCGCTATGTTTAAAATCCATGTAAAATCAAATTATAGCATATAAACACAATCCGTTAAACTATTATTGGCAGCAGGTGAAAATATATCCTCTGCGGTTGTCAAACATATGGTCCATTTTTTTAGGAAGTCTGTCAATGGTAAGTAGTAGTAGCGCTGTGGGAAGCGTTGAAAAGTCTAACGCACCTTTTCAATGCTTTCCATAGCTGTTGGACAA
>JAAYOP010000101.1 GCA_012520295.1 Clostridiales bacterium
CGTTCCGGACAGGTGGAAAGACTGGAAAGTAGACGTGTCCAGTGTTGACGAACTTGAAGCAATAATAGACAACGAGGTTACAAATACAATTGATGGATATCCGGAATTGATATTAAAAAGCAACATCGAAAAATATCTCCCTGCGCAGGCTCAGGCATTGAGCGCTTCCCCGGCAGGTTCTGCTGAAAAACGCATGAGCGAGGCTTATTATGAGATAGAAAACTTAAACTCCCAAATAGCGACCCTTGAGGCAGAAATGGAAGCCTTATATAGGCAATTCAGTACGCTGTTGTCAGACAAGGATTATGAGAAGTATGAGGCACTCAACGAGAGGCTTAAATCCAGAGAAAAGCTCAAGAAAGCAGCCGACGAGGAGCTGAGAGCTTCAGAGGAGGCCCTTGCGGAGCTTAAAGCAGACGAGGCGGAATGGGAAGCTGCCAATGAAAAGGTGAGGCAGCTGGAGCGTCAGCTTGAAGAAAAGCTTTTACAGCTTGCCAAGTCCAAAAAGGTCGATACGAAAACCCAGGCTCTTGAGGAGCTGGAACTGGAAAGGCTCAGAAAGCAGATAAGGGACGCGGAACAGGATGTGTACGACCTGAAGAGAGAAGCCGGCGAAAAGGAGATTACGGCTCCCGTTGCCGGTAAGATAACCGGTCTGAATATATCGGCGGGAGATAAAATCGTTCCTGATACCACTCTTGTCACAATCGAGCTTATCGACAGGGGATATCAGCTGGAATTCTCCATAACCAACGAGCAGGCAAAGAAGGTCAGGGTGGGGGATCTGGCCGAGGTGTCAGGCTATTACTGGGGACCTGAAATAACCGCCCAGCTGATAGCGATGAGAAATGACCCGGAGGCTCCCCGTGAAAAGAAGCTTCTCACCTTCAATCTGCAGGGCGAGGTAGAATCGGGAAGTCAGCTCAGCCTGAGCTTGGGCGGAAGAGGCGCCGATTATGAGTTCATTGTTCCCAACAGCGCCATAAGGACGGATAATGACGGGGACTTTGTCCTGATAATCGAGCAGAAGCGCACGCCTCTCGGAACCCGGTATATGGCCACCCGGGTTGGGGTAAATGTCTTGGAGAAGGACGATACAAACAGCGCCGTATCCGGCGGGCTTGTCAGCTGGGACTATGTGATAACCTCCTCAAACAAGCCGGTGGAGCCGGGCGATTATGTAAGGCTTGCCGAAGGCCAGAGCAGATAGTGATATGAGAAAGAAAAAACTCATCATACTGGGGACTGTAAACTTAATACTGCTTTTGCTTGTATCCATTGTGCTTCTCAGAGGCGGATATATGAAGGGAATGCTTCACAGCCAGCGGGCTGCCGGGAGGTTTGCCGGTCTGAGTGGGGAGCGCTTTGCCCAGATTAGTGTTTTCTATCCCCAGGGCTCGGGCATAGGTATGTCTCAGATAGAAAGCTTCAGGGATTCCCTTGAGGCAAAGATGACGGAGGCTTCCCTTGAGGCACCGGAGACAGGCTCCCTGTGGATTGATGCCTGGAGCATGCAGAGCTCCCTCCAGGTAAAAGGGGCCCGGGGCAATGCCAGTGCTACGGCTATCGGCGTTGGCGGAAACTACTTTTTCTTCCATCCCCTCCGGCTCAGGTCTGGCAGCTACATATCAGATTCAGATTTTTCTAATGATCTGGTAGTGCTCAATGAGGAATTGGCCTGGCAGCTGTTCGGCGCGACCAACGTGACCGGTATGGAGGTCACAATAAACGGGATCCCCTATATTGTGGCGGGTGTGGTTGAGCGGGAAAAGGATTTCGCCAGTGAAAAAGCGGGTAATGAGGGGCCATGCATATATATATCCTATGAGCACCTTGCCAGTGAGCAGAGCGCGTCCTTTACATGCTATGAGATAGTCCTGCCTGATCCAGTGAGTGGTTTTGCCTATAAAACCGTTAACGAGGGCTCCATACGCGGAAGCGGGGAAGCCCTGCAGAATACGGGACGGTTCAGCATAGGAAAACTGTGGAAAATAATATGGTCCTTCGGGGAAAGGTCCATGCATCAAAAAGGCATAATTTACCCATATTGGGAAAACGCCGCCCGGCTGGTTGAGGACCATCTGGCGCTGCTGTTTGTATTCGCTGTACTCCTGGCGATTTTCCCGGCGGCATGCGGGCTTAACCTTCTGCGCTGGGCCTACAAAAAGCTTATGGGCAAGAGGAAGAGCGCCTTTAACCGGCTGGACAGGAAGTGGGAACAGCTGAGAATACGAAGATATGAAAGTAAAAAAGCTGAAAGACAGTAAAAACAGGGCTGAAAAGCCCTGTTTTTTCCCCTGTTTTTTTGTCTACTCGCCCTGGACAAGCCTCTTTCCCATTTCGTAGGCCTTTTTGCAGTCCTCGGGAAATACCTCCTCCCGGCGCTTTTTCCTGGCCTCCACATCAAACATGCTTGCGGCGTATTTGGAATAGTCGTCAAATTGCCAGGTTTCTGCGGCATCCACATATTCCGTATCGCCTATTATCCAGGTCATGGTCTGCTTCATGTTGTCATAAAAGGTGGTGTAAAACCCGGCAGGGGCATTGGTGGTGAAGATAAGCCCCACATTAATCCTTTTTGGATAAAGGGGTTTTCTCTCCTTTTCATAGGTTATGGCAGGAAACCAGAAACGCTCCAGAAAGCTTCTCAGCTGCCCCGTCACATCGTTGAAATAAATCGGGGAGGCCAGCAGCAAAGCATCCGCGTCGATGGCCTGCTCCAGAACCGGGGTAAGCTCGTCTCTCATTGCGCAGCGGCCGAAGCTTTTTCCACCCAGGAGCTTGCAGGAGCAACAGCCTGTGCAGCCCTTGTAATCCAGGTCGTAGAGATGAATGAGGGTTGTCTCTGCCCCCGCTGCCTTGGCACCCTCGACGGCATGCCTTAGCATGGTCGCGGAGTTCCCGTCTTTACGGGCGCTTGCGTTTAGTGCCAGTACCTTCATAGTCCTTCCTCCATTTGGTGTTATACAGATTTTCCTTATACGGATTTTTCTTATAGTCAAAGTATACTGGATGAACCATAAAAACGCAACACTGAGTGCTATTGTAAAAAGAAATGTCGGAATAATAAATGTCTGCTGAACAAATGGTTTTGCAAAACTCATATGTAACAAAGCAGATTTGCCCGTTTCAGATACATTCCTTGACGGCCTGAATTGATTTGCGGTTACACGCCGCAAATCAATTGCGCGTGCGCCCGGAACAATACAAAAAGCGTTGTAAAAGTATTGCACCTGTTGCCTTTTTCAACTGTTCAGCAGACATTAATAAAAGCTTTGTGTTATAATCTGAAGTATGTTATATAATGTCCACTAAACAAATGGGTTCTGCCAAAACGCATTTGTAAAAAGAGCAAATTTGCTCTTTTCGACGGGTAAAACAGGTCTTTTTGTCCGTTTCAGATTCCTTGATTGACTACCTGGACAATTCAAAAACGCTGTCAAAGTGTTGCACTTGTTGTGTTTTTAAATTGTTCAGCAAGCATTATATAAATACCGGACGCCCTGGAGCGCCGGACTTTATCACCTGTGACAGACAGATAAGGATGATTGATATGTTTATGGGGTTTAATGATGAAACCTTTGATTTTTTATGGGCAATCCGATTTAATAACAACCGGCAGTGGTTTTTGGAAAACAAGCAGCTTTTTCTTGAAAATGTTCAGCGACCCGTTACTGAGCTGGGTGAGGAAGTTTTGGCCTATATGACGGAGAAGCACGGGCTGGACATAAAGCTTCATATTTCTAGGATTTATAGGGATGCCAGGTATAACAGGGGCGCAGGGCCCTATAAGGACAGGCTTTGGTTCAGTCTGAGACGGAGAGCTGAAAACTGGAGCCAGACACCGGTATTCTTTTTTGAAGTACTGCCAGAGGGATATACCTACGGCATGGGTTATTACAAAGCAAAGCCCTTGACCATGCGGGCTTTCAGAAATATAATCGATGAAGACCCGGAGAGGTTTCTTTCTGTAATCAGCAAGCTGGATATGGAAAACCGCTTTGAGCATTACGGGGAAAAATACAAGCGCCGCAAGAGCACGGAGGAAATGGCGCCCCTTTTAGCCCAGTGGTATGATTTGAAAAACATTGGAGTTATTGCCCGTCGCCCGCCAGGTAAGGAGGCCTACTCCTCCCGGCTGACGGAAATTGTATTAGATGGCTATGAGGCTCTGCTTCCTCTATATGAGTTTTTTTGGTCACTTGAGGACTGAATATATATATTAAAACGGAGGGATATATAAAATGGCAGGATTTTCCCATGTTTTCAAACCCATTAAGATTGGCCCCGTCAGGGTAAAAAACAGGATAGAGGTTTCGCCGGCAGAGCCCTTCCTGTGCTCTCGGGACGGGATGATAACACCTGAAATTATCGCGTTCACAGCCCAGATGGCAAAGGGCGGAGCCGGGATAGTCACCGTGGGCGACAGTCCTGTAAATGAGCAGTATGCAGCCGCCAACAGGTTTGTAGTCAACCTGTCTGATCCCTATATTGTTCATGGGCTGGTCTCTCTGACTGACGCTATTCACAGATACGGGGCTGCAGCCTCCATAGAGCTCAATCTCAGGGCCGATTATCTGCCTGCAGATCTGAGCCGTCAGGAAATCAGGCAGATAATAAAGGACTTTGCCGACGCGGCAGGCAGGTGCAGACAGGGCGGCTTTGATATGGTGATGATCCACGGCGGCCACGGCCATACCGTGTCCCAGTTTTATTCACCGCTGATGAATAAAAGGACCGACGAATACGGGTGTGACACAATGGAAAACCGCTGCCGTTTTGCCGATGAACTCCTTGACGCGGTGCGCGAGAAGATTGGGCCGGATATGGCTATAGAATACCGCATCAGCGGGGACGAGCTTATGGAGGGCGGCGTTGGCATAGACGAAGCACTGGAGTTTGCCAGGTACATACAGGATAAAATAGACCTGATCCATGTTTCGGCGGGCAGTCTTTACGATCCATCCACCATACCGTATATTTTCCAGCCCAGCTACCTTCCTATGGCGACAAATCTGCATCTGGCCCGGCGCTTTAAAAGCGAGCTGAATATTCCGGTAACCACAGTGGGCTCTTTTAATATGGCCCTGGCCGAGGAGGCCCTGGCATCGGGACAGGCGGACGTTGTTGCCATGATTCGGGCCTTTATAGCAGACCCTGAGCAGGTTGAAAAGGCAAGGATGGGCAGGGCGGATGAAATACGTCCCTGCATACGGTGCAACAGGTGCCTGAGTGGCGACCCTCACGGGTGCCCGAAACCCCTTCGCTGCGCGGTAAATCCCGCCAGTGGCAGGAATCCGGAGTTTGACGATATAAGAAAGACTGATAAGCCGAAAAAGGTTGTTATTATCGGCGGCGGGTGCGCCGGAATGGAGGCCGCGCGACAGCTTGCCAGGCGGGGGCATAGGCCTGTACTTTTTGAAAAAAACAATGCCCTGGGGGGCAGCCTCATACAGGCGGGCGCCAACACCATGAAGAGCGATGTGAGGCGGTACGGCGAATGGTCTGTGCGAATGACGGAGAGGACAGAGGGGATTGATATTAAGCTGGGTGTTGAGGCCACAAGGGAGCTGGTCGAGAAGGAAGCGCCCGATGCCCTTATAATAGCTGTGGGAAGCGAGCAGATAGTCCCTGATGTTCCGGGCATTGACAGGGAGAATGTTGTGTTGGCCGTTGATGTGGACATGGGTAAGGCCGAGGTGGGACGGCGAGTCGTCCTTGTGGGAGCGGGGCTGACCGGCTTGGAAACAGCCGTTATGCTGGCCGACAGGGGGCATATGGTTACGGTTATAGACATGCTGTCTCCGGAGGAGATAGTTTCCCGGGAGAAAAATGCCGGAATCGCGTATAAAATGGCCCTGAACAGAGGAGTGAAGATTATCGGCGGATTGGAGCTCACGAAGGTAGGAGAGGGCTGTGTTATGGCCCAGGACCAGAAGGGAAAGGAAACTGAGCTGCCCTGTGACAGCGTTGTAGTATCGGTGGGCGTCAAGCCCAGAAGTGAAGAGATCGAGCAGTTTATGGATATATGCCTTGAAACATATATCGTGGGAGACTGCGCGCCCGGCAATAAAAACGGCAATATAGCCACCGCCGTAAGGGACGGATTTTTTGCGGCCATGAATATATAACTGTATAATTTTTATGTAATAGCCTCAGCCGAGGGTCCCCGGATGGGCAAAAGAGCCTTTTCGGCGCATGCGCGCCCAAAAGGCTCTTTTGCATGGGCGCAGGTGTTCACATAAAGTCAGCGCCGGGAGCATAAAATTTCTACGCCGGAGGATGGATACGAAAAGAATTGAATTTATGAAATATTTAGTCAAGGGGGATTTTAAATGCCGTATAACAGCTATCCGTTCGAGCTCCCGCCGCTGCCATATAAATATGACGCATTGGAGCCGTATATCGATTCGGAAACTATGTATTACCATCATGACAAGCACTATAAGACATATATAGATAATCTCAACGCCGCACTGGAGCCATTTCCAAATCTGCAGGAGCTGACGCTGGAGCAGCTGCTTACATGGACAAGATTTCTGCCCCAGGATACATACACAAAAATTATGCAAAACGGCGGGGGAGTATACAACCATTCACTGTTCTTTAATGGACTTGCCCCCGCGGCTGAGGAGCAACCCATGCCCTCGGGAGCCCTGCTTCGAGACATGGAAGAAACGTTTGGCTCGTTTTCAAAATTTAAAAAAGCCTTTTATGCGGAGGCTCTGAAGGTATTTGGCTCAGGCTGGACTTATCTGGTCTACAATCGCCAGGGCAAGCTGAAGATTGTAAATCTGAAAAACCAGGAGACCCCTCTGCTGCTGAAGGCGAGGCCTGTTTTGGCTGTGGATCTGTGGGAACATGCCTATTATTTGAAATATAAAAATGCCAGATCCGAGTATTTGCATGCATTGTGGAATGTACTAACATATCCTGAAAAATAGCATAATTGTGTTTTTGACCCATTGTTTTTCCTTTTCTTTTGCATTGATATGAAGGATTATATATGCTAGACTTTTTTTGCAAAGCATATAATGCCTGTTTGTAATGCGATGGATTGCCGCGTATGTCCGCAAATCCATTCAGGTAGTCAATCAGTGTGCCTGAAACAGACAAAGCAGGTTTATTTTGCCCGTTAAAAAGAGCAAATTTGCTATTTTTGCAAATGGGTTTGGAAAACCCATTTGTTCAGTGGAAATTAATATATTAAAAAGTGGTGTTGTACATATGAAAAGACAAGCGGTGGATACCCGGGAGATATGGAAACTTATGGAGGATTACTATAACTCGGTATACAACGCGGATGTGGATAGCTTAAGGGACATGTTTCATGAGAAGGCGGTTATGATCGGCTCTTCGGGGAATATGCTCATGTCGGGAACACCCGAACCGCTTTTCAGAGAAATAGCCAGCGAGCCTTCGTCTGCAAGCATGGGAGCGGAATGCGGCGCCGCTTATGTGGAGCTTAAAATTCACGGCAACTCGGCTGAAGCCAGAACATACGCAAACGGTTATTACGGCAGTTCAACCGTGGAGGATTATTTTGAAATGGTCAAGGAAGACGGCCGCTGGAAGATAATATGTAAAATTATAAACGCCGTTGATTAGATTATGTAAACAAGTAAAAACCGGGGACATATGCGTCCCCGGTTTACTTGTTCACAGGCGGCTAATCCTCTTCCTTTTTATAGGCTATAAGAATAACCTCCTGTCCACATCGCTCCTTTATCTCTCTCTCGGTTCTTTTAATAGCTTCGAGGGTTTCTGAGTTTATTGTGGCAAGTTCCATTATGAGGTCCCCTTTGAAATCCTTGCTCTGATTTTGGTCCCACAGATTTATTTTCTATATACGGGCAAAATATATGCGATGAAAATTCAGTCATAATGTAGTCTATGAAATAATCACGTCATTATCTCCTTCAGAGCGCTGAGCAGAGCCTCGTTTGCCTGACGGGTTTTAACGGCCACACGGTAAAAACGGGTATCAAGGCCCCTGAAATTATCGCATGAGCGGATAAGAATTCCTTTTTCAATAAGCAGCTTCTTGAGGGGCAGCTGGCATTTGAGCAAGATGAAATTGGCATCGCTTTCAAAAACACGGATTCCCAGGTTTTTCAGGCCTTCTGAAAGATATGCCCTTTCTGTTGAAACCAGCCGGCGGGTTTTTTCTATAAAGCTGTCCAGGGAGCAGGCTGCTATGCCCGCATACTGGGCAGGGGAGGAGACGCTCCAGCACTGGCCGAAGCCATCGGTTTTTTCCAGGAGTTCCCTGTCGGCGCAAATGAGGTATCCCAGCCTTAGGCCCGCCATTGCGTATATTTTAGTGAACGCTTTTAGTATGACAAGGTTTTTATACTCCTCCATAAGATGCTTTGCGGAGCTTCCGGAAGTGAAGTCCAAAAAGCACTCGTCCAGCACCAGAAGGCTTTTTGCTTCCCTGGCCTTTTTTACGACCTTTTCTATAAACTCAATGTGGATGAGCCTTCCTGTGGGATTATTGGGGCTGCACAGGAACACCATGTCGGTGCCGGGTGTTATATGGTCCAACATGCCCTCCTGGGGTATGAACCCCCTGTCCTCCTCAAGAGTATAATAGCTGACGGAAGCGCCAGCAAGAAGGGCCGCCCTTTCGTATTCAGAAAAGGTGGGCGCGCAGACAAGGATATTTTTAGGTTTTTGGGACAGGCACAGCTTATATATCAGGTCAGCCGCGCCGTTTCCGCATATGACCTGCTCCGGAGGGATACCCTCCATATCCGCTATCGCTTCACGCAGGGCGCGGTATTTTGTGTCCGGGTAGGTTTCATATTCGGCCATATGTCTGCAAAGGGTTTCTCTGATGGCCTCCGGCATTCCCAGCGGGTTAATGTTGACTGAAAAATCGTATCTTATATTGTCGTAGGCAAATATATCGCCGCCATGTTCGTGTATCTCCATTATATCCCCCGTAGTATTATTATAATAAGAATTTTTGCCAGAGCGAAAAGGAAGAACGCCGCCACTGAGGCGAGCAGCATCATGCGGTTTGCGTCCTTTATATCCTCGGACTCCGGAGTTTTCAAATCATCACCGATGGTTGGTTTTTTCTGCAGCTTGCCGGAATAGTAGGCGTCCCCGCCAAGCTGGATACCCAGAGCTCCGGCGCAGACCGCTTCACTGTGAGCTGAGTTTGGGCTTTTATGGTTATGCTTGTCTCTTATATAAACCCGCAGAGCGCGGCGAAAATCAAACCGGGCTGGCAGGCAGGACAGGAGCATCAGCAGTGCGGTAATGCGGGCGGGTATGAAGTTTAAAACATCGTCAAGCCTTGCCGCCGGCCTTCCGAAGTATAAGTACCTGTCGTTTTTATACCCGACCATGGAGTCCATGGTGCTGACCGCCTTGAACAGCAAACCCAGCGGGGCGCCGCCAATAGCCAGAAAAAACAGGGGGGCTATGACGCCGTCTGCGGTGTTTTCGGAAATTGTCTCAACGGCTGCCCTGGTAACCCCTGCACTGTCCAGACAGTCCGTGTCGCGGCCCACAATCATTGATACTGCCCTTCGGGCAGAAGGGAGGTTGCCGTCTTTCAGATGGCGGTAGACCAACATACTCTCGTCCCTCAGGCTACGGGCCGCCAGCATCTGATAGCAGATAAGGCTCTCAAACGCGATGCCCGCGTATATGCTCAGGCGATAAACCGACACCAGCAGCAGGGTGGGAAGCCCGGCGCATATAACTATGACCGAGAGTACCAAGAGGATACCCCCCGTCAATTCACCTCCGGAGGTTTTTGGAAGCAGCCTTCTTAAAAGCTTTTCAAACCGGCTGATGATAAAGCCCATAAAGCGGATAATGTGAGGAAAGCCCTGGGGATCGCCCAGGAGCAGATCCAGTGCGAAGCCAACACAGAGAGCTATCAGTGAGTACAGAAAATAATTCATATATTAAACCTTTACAAAAAGAATTTTCTGGCCAGTTTTTCCTTGAGGGGCTCGTTTTTGTCTATTACAAGGCAGATGGCTCCAAGGATTATGCTCACCACAAACGGGTAGAGAGACCAGGACAAAAAGCTGCGCAGCCGGAAGGTGACGTTTATTCTCCACTCGATGAGAACCGGCAGCAGCGCGGCGGCAAACAGGGAGAATGCAAAGAGCCTGAGTCCCAGCAGTTTTTTTCTTCGCGCCAGTGACAGCAGGATTGAAACTGCGGCCGTTATTCCGGCTATGATATACAGAGCCAGGGATGAAAACCAAATATCACCGGTTTTTTTCTCGATATAGAGCAGGTAAAGACCCAGGCAGACAGCGTCCAGAACAATGAACAACACGGGCCTTTCCTTTTTCGAGGCAAGGGGCGGGACCACAGCCAGGTATAGAAAAGCGAATGCTCCCAGCACATATCCCGACCAGGTTATTTTGAAATTTATGCTCACATCCGCCATTGCCACAATAGAGGTGGGCAGAAGAAATACCAGCGTAATAATGAGTATTACGCCGCCCCTGCTGACTTTCTGCTCTGATACGCAATGATCTCCGGGATATGGAGCGGCGTCCGGATTGGGACGGTGTTTCGGATGATATACCTTTGTATTGCATAGGGGGCAGGCCTTTTCGCTTTCCCCCAGCTCTACGCCGCAGTTAACGCAGTATGCCATAAAGACCTCCATGTGCCAGAGGAACAGACTGGTGGATATAATGCCTATCTCTGGTTGCTCTCTATTTTTATCGGTAGCCCCAGCTTTCTTAAATAGGTGAAAAAGCTGCGTTCCAGCAGGGGCTCACGTATTGTTCTGACAATATTAATATACAGCTTGTCCCCATAAGAGACAACTCCGCAGCTGCATGGATTTTTTGAAAGGGCACCGAGAATGAAATCCATTCGCTTTATATAGCTGCTCATTTCATCAGGCAGACTGACGGGCCCCAGGTTTGATATGGTGACACTTGAGGTATTTTCTCCGAGCATGGAATAGGCTGTTTTCAAAGCCAGATTTTTTAGAAAAAGGGGCATGAGCTTGACAGCGATATTCTTTTCGGAGCGAACGTTTGCCGTGAGCTTTGCCTTCAGGTTTTTATCGGTTAGCTCGCTGCCCATTATGTGATGGACGGCTCTCAATATCTCTTCAAAGCTGAAATCTCCAAGACGGGGGTCTACGCCCGGATTGATATACAGGGCGAAATTCCGCAGTGTCTCACTCTCAAAAAACCGCCTGAGATTTACCGGCACCTGAACCTTGACCGGTCTCTGAAAGCGTTTGCGGGGTATTTGCGCGTTCTGAATGCCTATGATGGAGGCTATCATAGCCGAGACCAAAAATCCCGTCAGGCTGACTGAATAGCTTTTTGCCATGGGAAGGATATCGGACAGGGATATGATGCCGGTGGTAAGATGAAGAAAGCCATCCGGCTCCCTTGTGCCCCGCAGTTTGAAGGACTTTTCCTCCCGTCTGCTGTGCTTTATTTCACCTTCATGCTTAAAAAAGCTGTCCTCTATTTCGCTGTCGGCGGGCGGGTCGCTGAGGTTTAATACGCCCCGGGTATTCGGGATGCTAATACCGTACTTAAGGCTGAGGTATTCCGCCGCCAGGGTTTTCAGAAATATCATTCCCCCGGTGCCGTCTGTCACGGCGTGAAAGAACTCCACCGCCATCCTGTTTTTATAATACAGTACCCTGAATGTGCACCTTCGCAGCTCGGAGCGGCTCATGCGTACACAGGGATATGAGGAATCCTTCATTATTTTGGGAGCCTTGCGAAGCTGCTCAAGATAGTACCAGAAAAAGCCTCGTCTCAGCCTGACGGACAGGCTGGGAAAACGTTTCAGGGTTTCATTGAGAGCTTCCTGCAGTATATCCGGTTCGACATCCTCCGAAAGGGTGGCCGATAGTCGGAACATAGCGCTCCAGCTTCGCTTTAGTGCCGCCGGGTATATTTTGGCCGCATTGTCAAGGCGCATCCAGTTTGGGGTTTCTGGGTTCATGAGGTCACATCCTTGATGAAGTGGGCTATCTGGGAGTGGTTGCGGGCAGAGGGGTTCACACCGTATAAAACATAGGCATGCCATCTGTTGCGGGCAATATAGATTGACGATTTTCCGCCGCTGTCACGGAGCTTTTTGTGCATTCGAACAGAGTCGTCCAGAAGTATTTCGTTGCTTCCCACAAATATAAGAGACGGGGGAAAA
The DNA here is from genome assembly GCA_012520295.1 of Clostridiales bacterium. Taxonomy (GTDB): domain Bacteria; phylum Bacillota; class Clostridia; order Oscillospirales; family Oscillospiraceae; genus JAAYOP01. The sequence continues at coordinate 12,166 of JAAYOP010000101.1, forward strand.
TCGGTCACATCGCCAAAAAGGGGAGAAAGGAGCGGGTTTTCCATATCACTCTCTCCCGAGTAAAGGGAGGCGTAGTACTCCAGACATTCCTTTGAAAGGGCGGGATCCTTGTCCCCCACCTCCTCATAGGATGCGCCCGACAGGGTCATGTCCAGCCAGGGAGATATGGCAACAAGGCCGCTGGGGAGGGGGCGGGACAGCTCCCTCAGCCTGTGGATAAGGGCGTAAATAAGGCCACCGCCGGCCGATTCGCCGCATAATACAATGTCCTTTGGCTCATATCCGCGGGAGAGAAGAAACTCATAGGACTCCATAGCGTCCTCCAGCGCAGCAGGGTAAGGGTGCTCGGGAGCCAGCCTGTAGGCTGCGCAAAAGACCCTTATACCGTGTTTTGCGGCCAGGATAGTGCCGAAGCCCTTTGCATAGTCTATATTTCCCGAAACATAGCCTCCGCCGTGAAGATACAGCATAACGCCCTTATGCCTTGTATCCTTCGGGACAATCCATTCACCCATAAAACTTTTGAAAACCTCTGTGGAATAGTTGACTTTTGAACCCTGAGTCTTGGCCATAAGCATACCCAGCCTGTCCTGAGCCTGCCTTGTGGAGGACAGGTCCAGGTTTTTTAAAATTCCTTTGACCAGTTTGAGCTGGATACGGAGAAGGCTTGCGGAAATCGCCATATATACACCCCAGTTACCGGCTAACCTTATCGTTGTTTCGTCTTGCTCTGTCAGGTAATTTTAACATATTACCATTGCTTTGTATACTAAAGGCATGGAAATAATATAAGCCTTCTGCATATGACTTATAGTTATTTGGCACAGTCTGGGCACAAGCCTTAGTGTTGAGATGACCGGGCGCAGGTGTTATAATGCTTATTATAGTATAGCCGCTTTATACCGTAGACCGGTTGCAACCTGCCGTATTGCTGCCGGGGAATTTGTCTTATGTCCATTGAATTATATCAGCCTGCTTACGATACATTTCCTCGCCTCGATGCAATCGGGGAAAGACAAAGGTATGGGTTGCAAGCCTTTGCGCAGGGCGCCAGGGATGTCTCCCCCTACGATTTGTAGATGAAAGTGACTGATAAATGCTGTTATAGTCTCGGGTGTAAAAAAAGTCCCGCGCCGGATATGGCCGGAGCCTTTGGTTTAAAGGAGGCGGTGCTGTGAGACAGGAGGCAGACCAGCTGAAGAGAAAGCTCAGACAGCTGCAAAAGCTTGACCTCCCGGCCAACGCCACAAGTTCGGACATAAAAAAGCGCTTTCGCCAACTGGCAAAGCAAAAGCATCCTGACTACGGCGGCAACAGCGCACAATTTATTGAACTGATGGAAATATACAGGAAGTTGATTGAAGGGGATTAATTGTACATAATTATGGTATTTAGTTTTCATTGATATATGTCAACGGTATCTACTGTTCTTTTGCCCATCCAGATAAAACATTTATTATGGGGCGAGGATAATTAAAGCGTTTAAAGTGTTTTATTTTAAATTGCAATTAGCGCTAAAATTAATGTTAGAAATTGATATTGACAAATCCCTTGTTTATTACTATAATGACTAAGCGTCCGATCATTTGCGAGAGTGCTGGAATTGGTAGACAGGCACGTTTGAGGGGCGTGTGTCTTTTGGCGTGTGGGTTCAAGTCCCATCTCTCGCACCAGAAATCTGCTGAGAAGAAAATCTTCTCAGCAGATAGTAAATTTAATATTAGCGCGAGTGGTGGAATTGGCAGACTCGCTAGATTCAGGTTCTAGTGTCCAATACGGACGTGCGGGTTCAAGTCCCGCCTCGCGCACCAGTAAAACCCTGATAAAATGAGCGTTTTTGCTTGATTTTATCAGGGTTTTATTTTGATGACCCGATAAAACAAGGAGATAATCAACAGCGGTATAAGGGTGAAGCGTCCTCCTTGTCATTTCAGGGTTATTTGCCGATAATGCCTGTTGCCATTGTCAGGTAGCAGTTTGCGCTCCATGAGCTCCACGGCCAGCCGTCGGTGCCTATGGGCGGGATCTGCTGATCGGCTTTTTCTCCGTTGTATTTATAATAGTTGTAGGGGGCGTAGCCGAGGATAATGCCCTCCCGATTAGTATGGTCGCAGTAGCGGCGGGCAATTAATTCGGCCTCTTTTTGTTTGCCGGCGGCCTGCAATCCCACCGTCAAAATCATGTTCATAGGACCGACTACGCGGCCGCATACAAAGGATATGCCGAATGTGGCAAGCTCGCTTTGCATACTCTCCGATGCCAGGCCGATTTCCGTCAGCCAAAGCCCCTCTTTGGTGAGCGTTTCGGCAATCTTATCTATAATATGCTGGGGCAGACGTTTGCCGAGCATTATAGGCTGGAAGCTGGCCAGGCTGAGGGAATCCACCGGCTTGCCTTTGACCTTTGCCACGAATTTCTCCCCGTCCCAATACTCGTTTATGAGGGTGTCGGTGAGTTTTTTCGCCCTTGCCATCCACTCTTCATATTTGTCCATATAGCTGTTTGATTTTTTGGCCAGTCGCGCCACGGCCTCCATCAGCAAAATCAAAAACGAATTGGCACAGGGGTCCACCGCGGGAAAACCGTCTTTGAATAAGGAGGAATCATCCCAGCCGGATTCGTGGGGGCTGAGCACAACGATAAGGTCGTCGCCCAGGCCTGCGTTCCGGTATGTGGTCCAGTAGTTGGCCCAGGCCGCCATCTTCGGGTACATATACTCAGCGTCCTCCGCGGAGATGAAATCATCGCCGACTTTGCGGAACAAATAGTCCAGGGCAAAGCCCTGAAACGCGGGCTGCATCCCGCTCGAGGGAGGGCTGCCGTAGGTCATCATGTTCGGAACACGTCCCGTACTCTCATCCTGATAAAGGAACATCAGGCAGATCATACGCCATGCCTCCTGGGGATCCGCGAGCATGGCCATTGCGTTAAAGCTTTGCTGCCAGGGGGCCGCCACGGCAGACCAGGAGTTTTGGAAAAGGATATGGGGTTGCTTGAACATCCCGATTGCCTTGGTGCGGTGGCTCCAGACAATCCATCGGGCATATTTGCTCATCTCCTTGTAACCGGGAGCGGGCTCAGCGTAGATTTGACTGAACTGCTCAAAGTCGACGCGGTTGTTTTCCACCAGCTGTTCAAAATCCTCATACTCACCGAACGGTATGAGCTTATCACGGTAATCATGGACAGCCGCCTCAAACTCGCCGGTGGCTATATCGGGCATAAAGTCAATGCGGACGAGGGAATACTCGTTTTTATCATCGTCGAACACGGAGACAACGTTGTAGTTGCCGGCAAGCGCCTTGAAAAAGAGCTTCCCGAAGCGCCCGAACTCGCCCTCCCATCCGCTGCCGTCGGGCAGGGCGTAAATCCCCCGACAGGCTCTGGCACCGTTTCCGGACGCGGAGCGGAGCTCCAGCCTCAGCCCGGCGTTTTCGCCGCGGATGCGAAAGTGCGAGCGGTCGGTCAGAGCGATTTCCACAATGGACTCTCCGGCACACAGCCTGATGGAGCCCTCATCGGCAAAATATGTGTATTTAACCGGCGTTCCGCCCTTTGTCAGCTTTATATCAAACAGAAAATCGGTGGAGTTTACCGAGTCCCCGGTCCAGTTGTTTCCCAAGCGCAGAAGCCCGTGCTTATAGTAATCCTCGGCTATATACGTGTTGGAGCCGCTTCGCGCGAAAGAGACGCGCACAAGGTTAAACCGTTCATAAGTACCAAACATGCGTATAATCCTCCTTATAAAGTTTTGTGTGCCAGCGCGAGAAGCGAGGCGCCGTAAAACGGGCAGTTGATTCCATTGGAGCGCACATTACTGAGTGCCTTCAGGGCGATTTCCTTCGCGGCCTTCTTTTCGCCCACGTCAAAAAGCCCTCCGACGAGCAGTAAACCTGTCGCACTGTCGGCAATGTCCGCGTCTATCTTTGCGGCCAGCTTTTGCAGTATATCTTCAGGCAGGCGTTTGCCCAGTAATATTGGGACCAGCGACAGGAGCTTATCCGGTCCGCAGGCCTCTCCCGTATAGGCGTGCCTGCCGATAAAATTCTCGCCGTCCCACAGCTGAGCAATCAGCAGTCTTGTCAGTTCCCTGGCGCGGGCTTCCCATTTGGCACCTGCTCCCGTGTCATACTCCATATTCGCAAGCTTGCCGATAACATCGCTGATTATAATGAGATATGTATTTAAATCCGGGGCAAGCACAGGCTCTCCCACTTTGAAAAACTCCGGTGAGCGATCCTCACCGCTCTCAAACCGATATGCGTAGAAGCAAAGTCCGTCCTTATCGGCGCTGCGCTCCTGTATGCATTTTCTGGCCACGGCCTCCAGGGCTGAATAGACCCGGTAAATCTCGCCTCTGGAATCATTGAGCATGCCTTCCTCCAGGAGGCGGGCGGCCGCAACGCCTGCCACCGGCGGCAAATCGACAGGATAGGAAACAATCATGTCCACCGCCCTTGTGGCATCCTTAAATGCCATAGACGCGACAGACATGGGGGTAGATCCGGTTCTCGCGGAGCTGTATTTGTTTTCGACAATGACCTCTTTCCCGTCATCCAGCACTCTGTGACACAGCCATAGCACATAGGCTATTTTCTCCTTGACGTCGTTCCACTCGGTCGGGATATCAACAAGGGTGTCGATAAACGCGCTGAACTCGGCTTGGGTCTCCGCGGCGCATTCCTCCAGCGTCTTGGTGATTGCCGGAGTTTCGGTATCGGCAGGCAGATCATACACCACCAGCTCGAACTGTCCGTTTTCCGGTTCAATGTCAACCACCGGTGTGACGGAGTGGAATTGGTTCAGAATCCATGTGTCGTCAAAGGTGATTTTTCCTTTTTTCGCGGCAATTAAATAACGAATTGACCCGGCGCTGATGACAGCGCCCTCCGGCGTATTGAGGGATGTCATAAATGCGGCGGGCGCAACACCGTTGAGCCGGAAGGCTGTATTGCCGGAAATCCTGATAGCCTGGGTATCCTTATCGATTGCGAATTTCACCTTTGCGCCGTTTTCGGCAGTCAATTCCAAAAGGGCCTCCGTGGCAGTGTAGGTATACGGCACCATTTTGCCGTCCGCCAGCGGCTCGACTCTCAGGGTACCGGGCAGACTGGTGGCACCGAGGGGCAAAAATCCACCTACTGCCACAGGCGCCGCCGCAAGCCATAGCTCGCCGTCACGTTCAATAATGATGTGCCTGGCGCAGCGATGCCCGAAGCCGAATGTTGACATTGCTGATTTAATATCCATTTTATAGCTCCCTTCATAGTGTGATTTGCGGGTATTTAATGCCTGTTGAACAATTTTAAAATGCAACAATAGCAATACTTTGACAGAGTTTTTGAATTGTTTGTGGATTTGCGGCGTGTGTCCTCAAAACCCATTTGTTTAGTGAACATTATTTAAAAGAATTATCTATAATGATGTTCCAAGTGCCAGGAGTTCTCTTTTTACCAGAGTTTTAATAAGCTGTACTTTATAGGCGTTAGCTTCATAGGTTTCGGTTCCTTTGGCCGCGGCGATGCCTGCCCTTTCTGCAAGCTCCGGGGTTATGTCCCGGCCCTTCAGCAGAGCCTCGGCCTTGGTTGCCCTGTAGGGAATGGGAGCAACACCTCCCAGACATATGCGGTAATTATTGCCCCTGTCTGCCGAGATGGCAAGATTTATTACAGGAAAATCTATACTTTTTCGAAAGGCAAAACGCTTGTAGCGGCTTTTTTGGCCGGAGTCTGAAATAGGTATTTGTATTTCAGTGAGAATTTCGCCGCGCTCAAGGACAGTGGCAGCCATAACGCCCACACTGAAAAAATTACCAATGTCAATGAGCCTTTCGGATGTTTTAAGCCTGGCTCCCAGTACATTTAAAACTGGCGCAAGGTCCCCCTGATTGACTGCAATACAAAATCCCTTTACACCAGGAGATGTTTCGAAGGTTTCCCCACCAAAAACGGAATGATATCTGTTATCTCCGGATAGGGCAAAGCATCTCTCGCCGCCCTTGCGGGCACAGTTGAACCTGTTATTCAGCTTCCTGAAATACCAGCAGCGGGGCAGTTGGCAGAGGTTTCCCCCTATGGTCGTTGTTTCCCGGAGAGTGGGGGAGGAGGCTTTGCCGGCAGCCTGGGCAAGAATCTCGGCCCACTCAGCCACCAGGGGACTTCTGGCGATATCTGCAAGGGTGGACAGGGCGCCGATTTTGAGAAAATCGCCGTCTTTTCTTATGTATTCCATATCAGGTATGGTCTTTATATTGACAACGGTTTTGGGATACCTGGGAAATATATTGTCCTTGAGGGCGCCCAGCAGGTCACCGCCGCCAGCTATGGCGACAGCACCGTCATTTTTAAGAGCGTCGGAGGCCTCCCTGAGGGTTGCCGCGTTTATATGGTTAAAAGGTCTCATCCCTTTCGCCTCCTAGCATTTGCCCAGGGCCTTCAGTACCCGATCCGGCGTTGCGGGAGGATCGACCCATACGCCGGTCGCGTTGTGAATGGCCGTTATAATCAGGTGTGAATTGGCAAGATTATGGGAGATGCCCGAAGCGCCGTATGCTCCGTTGCCGGATCTGAGTTCCAGAAGCTCCTTGTCAACAACAGGCACATCCAGCATGGTCGGCTTCCTGTAGTCGAGCATATTCCCGTTGAGCTTTACACCGGTCTCAGGGTCCAATATATATTCCTCCAGCAGCTGGCAGCCTTGGGAGAAGAATACCACCTGGTCTATCTGACTCTCCAGGGAAGTACGACGGATAACCTTGCCAGGATCCGCGACAACCAGATATTTGAGTATTTCCACCTCTCCGGTTTCATCGTCCACCGCGACCTCGCACCAGGAGGTGTTCATAGTGTCCAGCTTCCTGCCGAAGGATGTGGACCATGCCGCTTTGGGCGAATAGCCACCGTAATCGACGGTTATGGTCTCCGGGGTTGCCTCAGAGAAAGGAATAAACCTTGACGGGTCAGACTTGACATGGATTTTCCCATCCGTAATGTCCAGGTCCTCGGCTTTACAGCCTTTCAGGGGACTTTCCGGCTTAGGCATTTCTATGGGGCCAAATCTTGTCACCGTTGACTGGGCTTCTTTTGCGGCGGCTTCCAGTATTTTTTTCTTGAGCAGGTTGGCACATTCCTTGACGATCCAGCCCTGGCCAGTGACGCCATCGGATCCGCCGGCCTCATCGGTGTGCTCTGCCCGGTAATCATAGTCAACACAGATATCCTCATACTCCAGACCCAGCTCCTCGGCTATTATCATCGTGAAGCACTCCGTCCCGAACCATCCTGCAATAGGACCCTGGGTAGGGAAGTGGACCACACCGTCCCTGTATTCCAGCTTGCAGAAGTATTTCATAAATGCGTGACGGGGGCACATCTGGTAGCGGAAGGCTGCCCCGTGCAGACGGCCGTCAGGCAGGCGCGTTGTTCCGGCCGGATGCCAGTTCCAGTTCATAAGCTTCTTGCCCGTTTCCAGGCAGGCCTCGAAGCTGGGCACCGGCCTTGTGTCCTTTTGGGAGTCAGGTCCGTGGAGGTTCAGCCGGGCTATTTCCGTGGGGTCCTTGCCCAGCTTTTCCGAAATCAGATAAAGCCCCACTGTAACCGTATCCCAGCCGTAGGGCACAAACTGGCCGCAGGTATGCATGAAGCCCCGGTTGGAATCCACAATGGTATAGTGCTGAGTAATATTTTCACATCTCAATGTATAATAGCCTGCCCAGTCCCTGTCGTATGTCGTCATTTCAGATGAATTGGGCGTACCGTGGTCGAGTATGCTGTTTTCTTCCACGGCCGTTATGAGGCCTTCCTTTGTAACGCCCAGCTTCATATGAATATGGCGCTCGTTGACGCACAGGTCAAAATTTTCCTCCCGGGTGTTGCAGCACCGGACAGGTCTTCCGACTCTCTTACTCAAAAGGGGCGTTATCTCCTGGGACATTCTCAGCCCCCAGTCGCAGTATTTGCCGCCCTGGAACAACCCCTCCTGTATAACATTGTCCTCAGGCAGGTTATACATGGCTGCTATGGCACCCCTGCGCTGTACGGCTCCTTCAATATGGAGGGCTTTACCCGGTTTATACATGCTATCGGTCCACCAGGCGACTGAGGCCGGGGGATTGGGAAGAAGGGAGACCACGTCGTGCAGGTTCACGTCGTATTCCAGGATGAAGTCGGCCTGTTTCCAGCCCGCCTCCATATCCCCTTCAGTTTTTGTTGACCAGCTAACATTACCTTTTTTCGGCGGGTCCTCAGGATAGTGAACTGCCATCCACGGATATCCCTCCTCAGTGGTAAGGGGTGGCCCATATGTATCGGACTCATCCCATTCCGGACCCCGTATTGCGGGAAAATCCAGATCAAGCCCTTTTTCCAAATCCACTATGAAGGGCAGCTGCTCCCACTCTATTTTCAGCGCGTCAAGCGCTTTTTCGCAAAGAGCCTCACTCTCGGCTATGACGATGGCGCCCACCTCGGCTCCCTCCTGGTGGGCTTCATTCATAAGATACCTGGGCCGATTTCCGCCGAAGGGATTTTGTCCGAGCTCATCAAATATCGGGTCGTCCCACATCACCACGTCCACGACGCCCGGAATTTTGAGCGCTTCCGTTGGGTCTATACTGAGTACCCTTGCATGGGCGTAGGGACTTCTCAAAATCTTTGCGAAAAGCATATCCGGCACGGTAAAATCCGCGCCGTATTTGGCGATGCCGGTAGCCATCGCATAGGAAGTGAGGCCGGGTATATTGGCCTTTCCCACAACTCTGAAATTCTCTCTTAGCCCATTTGCACCGGTGTAATCAGGCATTAACCATCACTCCCTTCAGCCATGGCCTTCACTGCCTCCAATATTGCCTGGGAGTGGCGGGGATATGTCCCGCATATGCAGATATTTCCGCCGAGTGCTTCTTTTATTTCATCTTCGGTGGGGTGAGGATTTCTGTCCAGCAAGGCCTTGGCTGCCACCAAAAATCCCGGGGTGCAGTACCCGCACTGCATGGCGTCCCATTTGCAGTATGCGTCTATAAGGGGTTTCCACTTGGGTATAACTGCTATCCCTTCCACGGTTTCGATTTCTTTTCCCTCGCATTCCGCGGCAAGTATATTACATGATAATGCGGGCTTTCCGTCCATAATGACTGTGCATGAGCCGCAGGAGCCCCTGTCGCACATCTCCTTGGCGCCAGTCAGTCCCAGATGAAACTGCAGGACCTCTTTAAGGGTCAAATAAGGCTCAATTATAAGCCTGCATTTTTTGCCGTTCACATTAAGGGTGACGGCCACAGGCACAACTTCACCCGGATGCTCATCGGCATAATGGTTCGTGAGCTCTTTAAAGCTCAGGCATTGCCAATGGCATATGGGGCACAGGATGGTTTTTGGCCGGGCGGGCATAGCGGCAATAGCTGCTGCAGCCTGCTCGCTGGCGGATTTAAGGGATATCCCTATTTGTCTGCTGCTCAAAAATCGCTCACTCCTTTCAGTTTTTAACCGAAAACATCACCCGATCTCAAAGGGGAGGGCATTTTATTCTTTGTGCAGCGCCGGTACCTGAGTCTGCTTGTCAAACACGGGGTTGTAGGTCAGGAGCGGGAATACCTCGCTGTAGCGCTTATTGGGTATTTCATCGGGGAAGGCTCTGAGTATCGCGTTTGCCCTGGATTCAAAGCCTTTTTTGAATTCCGAATGGGTCAGGATATACAAATCGCCGCGCTTGACGCCGCGCACCACGCGCTCACCGGCATCATCGGCAGATCGGATGACCTCGTCCCAGCCCTCAATTATGGGCATCTCTTCGCCGTCCTTCGGCGGGGGAGGAGGCGGAAGCTTTGAGTTTTCTCCCAGCAGCTCGGCCGTAACCTCGAAAGAGGATTTGCCCAGGTTTGTTTCATACCCTCCGGGGCAGAAAACGCTGGCTCCCACGTTTGTCCCGTCCAAGTCCAGGGCCAGGGTTTCCATTATGCCCACAACCGCTTGCTTGGTGACGTTATACAGCCCGCAACCCGGCACGGGTATCAGCGCCGCCTTGGAAGCTGTGCTGACGATATGGCCGCCCTCTCCGTGCCTGAGCATGCGCGGCAGGATTTCCTGAATACCGTTTAAAACGCCTGTTAGATTGACACTGATGGCAAGGTCGGTTTCCTTGTGCGAGACCTCCCACAGGGGACCGCCCGCGCAGCCAATACCGGCATTGTTGATAAGCAGATGAATGTTTCCGAACGCAGCCTCGGCCTCGTCGGCCGCCTTGGAATAGGCCTGACGGTCGGTCACACTGAGCCTGATACCAATGGCCGGCCAGTTGTTTTCTTTGAAAATCGGCAGCACTTCGTCAATGGCGCTCTGGCGCATATCGGCAATGACCACGTTCATTCCTTCCTTTGCGCAGGCCTTTGCTATTCCCAGGCCTATGCCGCTGGCTCCCCCGGTGATAAATGCTGTTTTGCCTTTCAGGTTTTCCATAATATGTATCTCCTTTTTCTTAGAATATGTACTAAAGCATAAAAACAACACGGAGCTTTTGTTGAAACACCACAATAATTGCAGTTGATCTCATGGATAATATGATTAAAACTACCATTGAAGAAAATGTTAGCACCTAATTTTACCTTTGTCAATAAAAAGACGGGAGACGCAGAAACTTCGCCTGTCTTGTGCTTGTTATTTATTCCCATATGGTGTATTATCAATTGTAAATCTTAAGTGCAATGTGATCCGGGAGGTATTAGATATGAAGAAGCTCTTGTTTCTGCTGCCTGCTGTTTTATACCTTGTGCTTTTGACAGGCTGTCAGGCAGGTAATTCGCCTGATGTTTCGTCCTCTCCTACTGTATCAGCTCAGGTTATGGCAGAGGCCAGACCCGTCAAAACAGGCCTTGCCTTCATTACATCCCTTGATAAGTCGACCAGTGCCGGCGAAAGTGACGGATTTGCGCAGGCGGATTCCCTGATAGCCGCCGTAACTGTGGACGGTGATGGCAGGATCACAAGCTGTGTAATCGATGCGGTGGAGATAAAGGCGTTTTTCGATTCTTCCGGCCGGATTGTGACTGCGCTGGATACAGATTTCCCAACGAAAAATGAGATGGGCAGAGAATACGGCATGAAAGAAGCCTCTGCAATAGGAAAAGAGTGGAATGAGCAGGCCGCATTCCTGGCGGAATACCTCATTGGAAAAACCGCTGACGAGATAAAAGGGATATCCGTCAGTGAAAAAGGGTACGCGGAAGACACCGACCTGAGAGCCTCAGTTACAATCTCAATGGGTGGATACATAGATGCCGTCTTAAAGGCCATGGAGAACCCTCGGGATTTAGGTGCCACCACGGCAGATAAAATCGGCGTGGGTGTAGTAACGAATATCATATATTCCAACAATGCGGGTGCTGCAAACGGCAGCGTCCTGGTATACTCGACCTTTGTCGCACTCACAACAAACACGGAGGGAAGGATAACCAGCTGTATTGCCGACGGGTTCCAGTGCAACGTCAATTTCAACGCGTCGGGGAAGATCGTATCAGATTTGAAAGCTGTACCGCCAACAAAAAATGAGACGGGATATGACTACGGTCTGAAGGATTTTTCATCCCTCGGCAAGGAGTGGTTTGAGCAGACGGAGGCTCTTGCGCAGCATGTTACCGGCAAAACTGCCGCGGAGATTGAGAGCATAGCTGTCAGGGAAGATACCAGCCCGGCCTCGGAAGACATGCGCGCCACTGTGACGCTCAAAATAGGTGAGTTCAAAAAAGCCATAGCCAAGGCCTTCAAAAGTATTACATAGCTTATTATCAGGACTATCATTAATGCGTTTCCGGCTATAGTTACTTTGCAGGAGAGGGTGGAAAATGCGTGTCTCGGCCGGGCTATGAGCATGATGTCCATGACCGAAACCTTTGGGATGCCTGCAGAGCTGCTGGCGGAGGATATAGGCAAATCAGGCTGTCGATTAAATGCATAATGCGAAAGCATCTGTTCCCAGTCTGCCGGAGCAGCAGGCGCAGGTGCTGCCAAAAGGTAAAAACACAGGCATACAGAGAGAAGATTGTCTTTTTGTCCTCAAAATTTCCCTCATTTCCTTTCAATATGGATGAGTATACATGTTAACTAGCGTACCATTATAAGGAATACAAACAAGTAACCAGGAGAAAAAAGTAGAGACGGTCCATTGGCTTACGGAAAGCAAATGAGCCGTCTCCATCTCTTTTTAGTTGATTTTACGGAAGGATTGCGCCGTATTTGAGAAGCTGTTCTCTCAGCGCGGCATAATTGACGTTTCGGACATTAACACCCTCCTTAACGGCGATGGCGGCCGCCGCTCCGGCTGCCTGGCCGAAACACATGCAGTGGGGAATCAGGTTGAAAAACTCGCTGAATTCGTGGTCTGCCGAGAAAGCCCGGCAGGCAACCAACAGGCCCTCCGTTTCCTTGGGCACCAGAGCCCGGTAGGGGATGTATGTCCTGGGATATTTCAGCGATTTTTCGCCCCGGTCATTGTCCGGGAAGATTGCGATAGTATCTTCAAAGGGCCGGTCTGTATCCATGTCCTTTCCGGTGAGGAAATATTCACCGACGATTCTTCGGCCCCCGGAGGTTCCCAGTTGCGGCGCAGAGAGCATAATAAAGCTCTTTTCAAATCCCGGCATATATTTTTTTAGCAGTTCCCAGCTTCTCACAGATTGCTTTCTCGTCATAGTGTCGATATATGTCATCTCCTCCGGATCGGTCTGGTGCAGGGAGCCGATTAGGCGGTGCACCCAGACAACGCCCTCCTGATGGTCAAGCAGTCCTCTGGAGAAAAAGGCGGAGCCGCCCAGCTTGGTGATTTCCCGGGTAATCTCCTTATACTTCTCCGGCTGGGTATTTACAAAATCGTCGTATTTTTCAAGGTCCACATTGCAAATCCAGTATACAAAGCCAAACTGCGCTATTCTGGAGCCTGGCACCATGTAATCCACAGTCTCGGTTCCCGTTCCCGGCAGGAGATCCCCGTCACCTGTGCAGTCGATAACGACTTTGCCCAGGAGCGCCTGACGACCGGCCTTGCTCTCCACAATTACGCCTTTAACTGAGTTGCCCTCCATAATAGGTTCGGTGACCCAGGTGTGGAGGAGCAGCTCGGCTCCGGCCTCAGTGACCATAGTATTCATCTCGTCCTTGGCAATTTCGGGGTCTATGACCGCTGTGTATAAAACCACATATTTATCTTCATGGTTTTTTCTTATATAGAAATGCATCATGTTCGCCTTAAGGTATTTCTCCACGACCAAAGGCTCGCCCTTGCCCCAGAAGCGTCTTTCGGGAAAGCAGGCTGCTTCCCGCGCCGCCAGCCTGTCTATGACCTCCTGGCAAAAGCCGCCTATGTACTGCTCACCGTAGATATCCCCCAGATTTGGGATGATGTTGACCAGCCCACCGGTGGCCATGCCCCCCAGATGGCCGTATCTTTCCAAAAGAATCGTATCCGCGCCGCCTCTGGCCGCGGATACCGCTGCCGCGATACCGCCGGGACCGCCGCCCACCACAATGACATCCGTTTCGCGGATTACCTTGATTTCTCTGCTGGCTTCGGTGACTGTTTTTGACGAAGCAATTCCCTTTTTATTAAAATGGTGCGGTTTATCGTAGTTGTGAAATACTTCAGAGCCGTATTGTGCCATAGGAGCACCCCCATAAGTATGTTATATTATTAAATATTCTATCACAAAAGCTTCTTAATATGGAATATATTTTTCGTCTGTATAAACCGGAGGCGGGAGGCTTACCCCTGTCTTCTCCGTCTTGTTCAACGTTTTGCTGTCTACAATCGTATTATATATGAAAGACTAACTATTAAAAGTCAAAGTCAAGCTTCAAAATGAGAAGAAATACCAAAAGCAGATGGTTCAGAAAGGGGAAGTTAAGTGGGGAGCTCTTTGTTGCGTACGGATGAAGAGTTATCGCAGATATATTATCGCCATGTAAAAACTGTTTACCGGGTTTGTTTTATGTATTTGAAAAACAGATATGATACGGAGGATATGGTTCAAAATACCTTTCTCAGGCTTATGAGGGACAAGACTGAGTTTGAGAGTGTAAGCCACGAAAAAGCATGGCTTATCAGAACAGCCACAAATCTGTGTAAGGATTATTTTCGTCACTGGTGGAACAAAACCGTTGCCATTGACGAGGCTGAGAAGGTGACAGAGGACCGGCCCTTTGTCATTGATGAAACTTTGGAAAAGGTGTTGGCGCTTCCCTCTAAATATAGGACGGCGATATATCTATATTATTATGAAGGTTACTCAACAGTGGAAATAGCTGAAGTACTAAGAAAGAAACCGTCAACTGTCAGAAGTTATCTGCACAGTGGAAGAAAGCTCTTGAAATTGGAAATGGAGGGTAATATCAGGTGAAAAAAGACGAGTTAATCAAGTCCTTTGAAAAAATCGAGCTGGATGATTTTACTGAGGATAAAATGCTTAGAAATATTCTGAGCCTCAGCAGAAAAAGAAATAAGAGGAGTTTAAACTTAAAAAGGGCAGTGCCTGTTTTTGCGGCGGCACTGGTGATTGCCGGCAGCCTGCTGACATATAACCTGTTACCCGGAGCAGAGAACCGGAATAACAGGGTTAATGGCAGGGGCGATTTTACTGAGGACGCGGTTGCGCCCATAACCAACCAGTTTCAGATGGGAAATAAAGATTATATTATAATGCCGGAGGAGCTGAGAGAGAAGTATGGTCTCCCAGTTGAAACCGCCGCCGGTGATCTTGGCGAGAGAATAGCAAGGATTGAAAACTCGCCGGACAAGAGCCTTATAGGCAGTGATGTATATGCCTATATTCCCGCAGGCTGCGACGCGGTGGTCGCAGTGAAGCAGGATGGGGGATATAAGCTATATAAGTTTCTTAGCTTTGAAAAGTATAATAACAATCAGGACGAGGATGCAGCTGAGTATCTGAGGCTCTACGGCATAAACACCGCGGCGGATATATCAAAGATACAGTTTTTAGGCCATTCTGAGCAGTCCAAACAGGAGGGAATTGCCGATATCAGGGGCGAAATCACGGACCAGGCAGAAATCGAGGAGTTTTATGGCTTCTACGGGGTATTGAAAAATTCCAGTGACAAATACTTTGAAAAACTGTTCGGCTATAAGGACAACACAGGTGAAAACAAGGGCATCGTGGAAGATCTTCCGCCTGATTACAATGGGGGAAGCAGAACTCCCCGGACAGAGCCCAGCTATAGAGACGGGGGAAACAACGCAATAGATTTGCCTGCATACGAGCATCCAAAAGCAGGCAGGGATATGAGCCAGACTCATGGCGATTCTCCGGTGCAAAGTATTCCCGAAGACAGGAGCAGCGGCGGCGCTCCTGCGGGCATGATGGATATGGGCGACACTGTAAGCCCTGGCCAGGGAAGCGCGGCAGGCGCCCTTTCCGGCAGCGTTACAATAAGGATATATAATCAAAAGGGCATATTCTACGACGCTGAGTATTATGTGAATATTGGTTTTATATCAAGACATGAAATCGGAGAGGACTTTGCGGAATTTTTAAGAAATTATATATAAAAAAGCCAGGGGGACGCGGGAGCAGTCCCCTTATCTCTGGTATTAGTTAAAGCCTACTGAAAAATGCTTTTGCGTTATGCATTTGATTGACTGCCTGAATGGGTTTGTGGCCATATGCCGCAGTTCAATTTCCCTGCAAGCAGGCATTAATTACAAATATATTAAATAATTAGATTGCATTCTATCCGAAACAGTGATAATATAGAAACATAAACCAATTTACCCTGTCTCCAATAAGAGGATTGCAGCTCATTCCTCTTGTTGCAGCTGGGAAACTTATTTGCAAAATTTGTGCAAAGGAGTGTATGTAATGAAAGATTTTGCCGGGAAAATATGCTTTATAACCGGCGGCGCATCCGGAGCGGGACTTGGTCAAGCCAAGGTTTTCGGAAAGGCAGGCATGAAGGTTGCCATTGCCGACATCAGGCAGGATGCTCTTGATAATGCCGTAAAGGAGATCGAGGATTATGGCATTAAGAAGGAAGACATACTTGCTATCAAGGTTGACCTGACGAACAGGGAAGAGTATACGGCAGCTGCCGATAAGGTTGAAGAGGTTTTCGGCGGCCCTCCCCATCTTCTCATTCAGACGGCGGGCGTCAACTCCTTCGGACCGATTGAAGCCTCTACTTTCGATGATTTCGATTGGGTTATGGGTGTTTGTCTTGACCATGTTATAAATGGTCTGCTCATTTTTGTACCCCGTATGATAAAGGCATATGCAAATAAAACGGAGTTCCATGTGGCTACCACCTCCTCAATGGGAGCCTTTATGGCCGGCTCCACCACCGGACCCTATTCCGCGGCAAAGGCTGCCGTAAACAACCTGATGTATTCATATGCCGAGGCTCTTAAGCCTTACGGAGCGGGTGCAACAGTTCTCTGCCCCGGCAATATCAGATCCAACATAGGAAATGCCGAGAAATATCGCCCCGCCCATCTTAGAAACACCGGATATCATATCAGCGAAGGCACAATGAAGACTCTTAACGCAATTCATGCAACGGGAATTGACCCGATTGAGCTTGCGGAAATCCTCAAGGAAGCAATAGAAAATGGGCGTATCATTGCCCTGCCCTCGCGGGATACCGCGTCCTGGGCCGACCAGCTTCGCATGCAGCATCAAACGATCGAGGACTATACCCTCACCGCTGCCGAGCGTGAAAAGAAAGCAGCAGAGCGCAGGGCAGAGATGATGAAGAGATTCGCACCTCCTCCGGGAAGCGATGGCGAGGACGCACCTCCTCCACCACCCATGTGGGGCGTACCCGAAGGCGGCGA
>JAAYOP010000102.1 GCA_012520295.1 Clostridiales bacterium
TATATGATAACCATTGAGGGCAGGGGCATAAAGGCCACAGCCTCAAATGTGATGGTTCTGGTCAGAGGAGACTATGAAATAAGCTGAGTTTTTATACTCATAAGGGCTGCCGCAGATGGCATAGAATATAACAGCATTTAAAATATGGGGCTACCGTAAAACGGTGCATCACTTGTAAACGGAATGTTGAAATCCGTGGATGTGATACTCTTCGTTTGCGGCGGCCCCATTGTGTGAATGGAGCTGTTTTTTTATGACGTTAACGGGAGCTTATAAAATATTCGACGACGGTGAGATGGTGGGCGAGATGACCGTGTATGCCCAGGGCATGATGACGGTATTTGAAGGCACCTGCAAACCAGACAGGGAAGGGCCTTTTCGGGTGGCGGCCTTATCCGGTGGTTATCTTATCCTGCTCGGTGTTATGCTACCCACTGAGGATGGATATTACATAAGAAGGAGTTTTTCCAAAAACGCCATGGCGCAGCTTGGGATAAGGGAAATCAGTGAATTCAGGCTGATATACCCCGATGGGGAGGAAAATCAGGACGACGAAAAAACAAGCATCCCCGACGAGACCGTTCAAGGGAACGGATGGCAGGATGCCCCCGAGCCATGGAGGCTTTTTAAAGACCAGGAACTTTCGGAAGTCTGCAGGCAGGTTAAAGGGGCAAAAATGCGCCGGGAAGAGGACGGTGATATTTCCCTGGCCATCCCCCTTGAGCGAAATGCGCCCTTTCCCGCAATGCCGATTTTTTGCTTTGGAACTTATGAGAAAATACAAAATAAATCCTATGTTCTGTTCAGACTACGGGACGGCGTATTAATTCAATGAAATATACGATTGAAAAAAGGGTGGGTATAGTATATATTTGTATATATTTATTTCAATGGCTTGCATAACGTAAAAAAGCAGCAGTAGTCGGCTTTTGGAGTATGGTATGGATTATTTCTGAAAACGATTTGCTGTTTTATAGGTCCCTGTTATAAATACTTAAGGTGGAGTGATTTATGAAAAGAGCACTGGCAATCCTGTTAGTTGTGTGTTTAATAATCTCGTTTACATTTATCCTTGGAGGCTGTAGCCGTAAAGGTAAATGTGAAGAATGCGGAAGAGTCGAAACACTGAAGACCATAGAGTTCGATGGTGAAAAATATCATCTGTGCAAAGACTGCTATACGATTGTAGAAGGCCTGAAGGAGTTGGCCAGCATATTCGGTTAACGATCCGCCGGACTATAAACTACATAGAGAGAAGATAACCAAAGCTATATAAAACAGAAAAGCGGGGACTGTATACCGGCGGCAACGAACTTATAAACGGTTGTTGCCGCCAGTATGTTTATTATCTGATATCATAAATAATGTCCATTGAATAAATGATTTTTGCAAAAACCATTTGCAAAAAGAGCGGATATGCTGTTTCAGATACATTGCTTGACCGCCCGAATGGATTTGCAGATACGCTGCAAATTTATTGTTCGGCAGGCATTAAATATGACATTTCGGCGACCGGAGGGTAAGCTTACTTATGAAAAAAGAAATAATCAATGATCTCACCACAGGCAGTGTATTCAAAAAACTGATGGCATTTGCCTTTCCTTTTATGCTGTCCACTCTTCTTCAAACCATGTACAGCATGGTGGATATGATGATTGTGGGCAGGTTTGTAGGCAGCCAGGGCCTCAGCGCCGTGAGCACATCTTCACAGATTATATGGCTCACTACGGCTCTGTGCATGGGATTTACAAACGGAGGCCAGATTATCATATCCCACCTTATAGGCGCGGGTAGAAAGGACGATCTGAAAAAGGCCATGGGCACCATTGCCGTTGCGGTATTTGCCGTGGCTGTATTTGTTACCGTCATGGGCATCATTTTCACAAAGCCCTTACTTCGTCTGCTCAGCATACCACCGGACGCATATAATGAAGCGGTGAATTACCTCACAATCGTTTTCCTGGGCACCCTGTTTACCTTCGGATATAATCTTGTTTCATCCATCCTTCGGGGGATGGGCGACTCGAAGCGCCCCCTGGTCTTTGTGGCTATAGCGGCTGTGACAAACCTTATTCTGGACATTATTTTTGTTGCTTTCCTGGGACTTAGCGCCGCGGGCGCGGCAATTGCCACGGTAATCAGCCAGGCGCTGTCTCTGGCCATTGCCCTTCGCTACCTGTATAAAAACAAAGAGGGCTTCGGCTTTGATTTCAAGCTCCAGAGTTTCAAGGCCGAAAGGGGACATCTGAAAAGGCTGCTGAAGCTGGGCATACCCTTCGCCCTTCAAAACAGCGCCATCAGCATCTCCATGCTCTTTGTAAACAAGTTTATAAACGAATATGGTCTAACCGCCTCTGCCACCTTCGGCACTGGGACGAAGATTGAGCAGATACCCTGGGTTGTGGTGGCGGGAATTATGATGGCCTGCGCCACAATGGTGGCTCAAAATATGGGAGCGGGGAAAACGGACAGGGTTAAAAAGACCGTATCTATCACGGCGACCATATGCGGTGTTTCGGCGGTATTTTTCATGACCGTATATTTCTTTTTTCCGAGAGAGATTTATTCCCTTTTCACCTCGGACGCAGAGGTTCTGGACATGGCGCCCATGTTTATGGTTGCCCTTGTGGCATCTATGCCGGCAACCACTATGATGTGCCCCTATCAGGCCTTTATAGAGGGGATTGGAAACGCCACGCTGGTGATGGTCGTAGCCCTTCTGGACGGGTTTGTCAGCCGGATTATAATAAGCCTCACGCTGGTGCATGTGTTCAATATGGGCCTCATGGGCTGGTTCCTCGGCTATGGAATGGCTGCATATGTTAATACTATAATATCCATGATATATTATTACAGCGGCATATGGAAAAGACGGAAAGCCCTTATATGAGAGGTTATGGAGAAAGTCCCGTATACAATCTGCGGTTGCGGCTTTAAATATAAATGAAAACAGTTGTCGCCTCCCTGATTAATGCCCTCTGAAAAATTCAAAAACGCAACCCCTACTAGCTGCAAATGGAAAATGCAATCTATGGGGGTTGCGATTATTGCTTTATATGCTACAATTACCGGGCAGATATAGAATTAATGGTACGAGCATCCTGATGGGGTTATGCAAAGGCTGATAAAAGCACTGCTATAAAAAACGCCGACCAATTTTGAAAAAACCTGAAGGAAGAGAATGCCAATGGAAGACCACTCATTTTACCTGATCCGCTCAAAAGAACTCATACCTAATATTGTGGACTTTGTTTTAGCTTTTTAGGACTATAAAAAAGGACGGCCCTACGAAAAGAGATATATTGAGAATATGATGGAGCTGGGTTCTGTGGGCTTTTCAGAGCATTTGTTTGCCTATATCAGCGAATCCTTTATGTGGCTTCCAACTTTGGCGGCAATTGGAACTATACAGGGAATTGATGTCAACGGCTGCAATATTATAACTGAAGATGCAAAACAGAAGCTTATAAATATAATGACAAGCTGGATATCTCTCTTCAGCGAAGCTACGGATGAGATCAATCTAATTTACGGCAAAAGCATAAAAACATTTATAAAAGACGATATCATAAACAGGCTGAAAGCCCTGCTGAAGCTGGCGGAGGGGCTGAGCAATAAGGATGACTGCTATATACTGTATTTGGGTTTGTAGTACGAGGTATGTCAACCCACAGGGCAATAACTTGTTTTAGCGGCATGTAGAAGCCGGAAATGTGAGGACAGAAGACAGTTTCCAGAAGGCAGGGGCGAGGATAAAGCCATTTTTCATTCATGGATTTTATCCTTCGTACTGTCTGTATAAAACTGTCTGCCAGGATAGCATGTAAGGCCTGGGGCAACTCTATGGGGACTTGATATAATGTCCCACAACATCATATATATTCATGGGAAACTATATAGTCAGCAAACTGGCGCGCTGTTCTGGGGGCAGTGGAGCCGCGCTCCACTGCCCATTTTAGAGCCTGGCTTCGAAGGGTATCCATATCAGCCTTTGCTCCGGCCTGCCGGGCAAGCTCCACTGCCATATCCAGATATTCATTTCTGTTTTGAGTTAGAAAGGGAATACTGATGCCAAAACGGTCCGCCAGAGAGGTTTTCTCCTCGGCCGTTTCCTTTTCGTTCATATCGTTTGTATCGGAAAACCGGCGCTTTATAAGCTGCCGGCGGTTGGAGGTGACATACAGAACCGTGTTATCAGGGCGGGTTTCCAGGCTGCCCTCCAGCATGACCTTGAGACAGGAAAAGTTCCTGTCTCCCTTTTCAAAACTAAGGTCGTCAATGAAAAGGATAAATTTCTGCGGTCTGTTTGCAATATCCCCGATAAGGGACGGAAGAAGTGAAAGGGAGTCTTTTTCAATCTGTATAAGCCTGAGCATTTCAAAGCCGTCAATATTGACAAGTGCTTTAACCGTTGCTGATTTCCCTGTGCCGCTGTCTCCGTACAGCAGCACATTGTTGACACGTTTGCCTTCCAGGAGAGCTCTTGTATTGTCAATAACGGCTTTTCTCTGCCACTCATAGCCGATAAGCTCCTCAGGACGTATCGGATCAGGCTTCGTTACGGTTTTCAACTCCCCGTCCGAGAAAACGAATGCCCTGTATTTGGTAAAAATACCGGAGCCGTGCTTGGTATAAAAGGAGATAAGCTCATGAAAATCCATGGGCTGTTTTGTCTCCCATTCGGGCATATGGTCAAAAACATCTCCGTTCCTGCCGCCGGCAATGCGCCCCAGCTGGCTTTTTATGTCCCGGCAGCATATTTTAGTGATTGAAGCGATAATATCGAAATCGCGTTCTGCCGCCCCTTTAAGCTCCGGCTTGATGTAGCCCTGGGATATTGAGCGGGAGAAAACCGAGTCATAGAGCTTCATAAGCTCCATCAGGTGAGCTCCCATATCCCCAGTGCCCGACCGAAGAAGATGTGAATAGACGTTTGAATACTGCCTGGCCGCTTCTATATAATCATTATTGGCGGCCGCCCTGCAAAGACAATGAAAAGATGCCGGTACCGGCATGTCCAAAAGCCCTTTGAAAACCGTCAGGGTGTGAAGCTCAAGATAAAGCCTTTCAAAAATTCTATCCATATATACCGTCTCTCATTTGTGGTCCGGTGAGTTAATCTGCGGGTGAAAGGATATCGCATTATGCCGGGACCAACCGTTTTTTCCCGGTTGCAAAGGGACCACGGATTTTTTATATATACTAGCATAATATTTAAACAATTAAAAGCAAAGGACAAATACACAGGGGCGGCAAACCCTGCGGCTGCCGCCCCTTCAAGCTGTATGGAGGTATTAAAGCAAGGTAATCTGAAAAATCAGATTGAAGATTACGCTAGGCTCTGCTCGGCTATATAAGCGTCATATGCTTCCTGATAGACTGCCAGCACTTCGGCCCAGCCCAGCTGATAAAGCCCGGCTACATATTCGTCCCACTCGCTCAGTGGCTTGGAGTTGTCAAGGAAGCCCAGGTAGTTTTCGCTTATATAGGTCGTCAAATCGGAAAGGTATTTATTTACCTCATCGGTTTGTTCCTGTGTGAAACTGACGCCTATAGGCCATTTGTAAGCTCCGTCATAGTCATAGTCATTCCAATAGTAGTGCATTTCCACCAGCCGTTCGCCGCCCGGATAAGCATATTTTCTCATGCCGTCCTCAAGGCCGTGCTCAGCCAGGGAGTTTATGCCGTAAAGCATGCAGGCCCAGGCATATGACAGACCGTCCGGATGATTAAGAGCCCATTCGGTAGCAGTGGGATTGCCGTTTTCATCCTTTTCCCAGAGTATGCCTTCGGGGCCCCAGCTGGCATAGAAGGAGCCATAGGGACTGTAGCGGAAATCGCACCAGGTTATGGCCAGGGGAATGTTTTCACAGCTGGCGCTAACACAGCTGCTTCCGTAGGATACACGCGACGTTTCGCCTCCCAGGTGGATTACCTGACCCGGGTATTTCAGAGGCTTGTGCAGAGGATCCCAGCGGCAATCGGGGTCATTTGATGCCTGCTCATAACCTGTCACCTCGCCTGGGCTCATAAATACCATACCCACCTGATCGGATATTGTCTTGTGGACATATGACTGGTTGCTGGTATAGGAGGACCAGTCAGGATCTATCAGTTGCTCGTTATACCACTGATTGAGCATTACCATGAGCTCTTTGTCTCTTTCGGTGCTGTTTGCAAACTGAACCACACCGTCAATCTGATATACAGGTCCCACTCCACCTACAGCTGGCAGGGTATCAAAGCATGTGAAGAAATAGCAACCAGCCATATCTATAACGGATAACAGTGGGAATGGGAATTCACAGAAATTAGCTTTAAAAAATGTGAGCATTTCATGCAGGTCGTCTAATGTGACAATATCGTCATTAGTTTTTCCCATCTCATCCAGCCAGTCTCCGCGCGCCGTGTACATGGCGGCTATGACCGATTCCTTGAGCATGGAATGGAAAGTGACGATTATGTCTTCCTTATAGAATACGGACTCATAGGTTGACTGGTCGTCGGGATCAAAGGTTGCCTGATAAATATAGTTGGGGCAATAATCCTTGTAGTCGTATATGTTTACCCACCAACCGTCCTCCAGGTTTTTTTCATATGTATCGCTGGAGAAAAATGTTGCCTGGGACAGAATGTCGCACATATCGTCCGAGGCCTGCATAATTGAGTAGTTTTCGCTTCTGGATTCAGAAGGTATGACTACATATTCAATGTTGATGCCAGTCATTTCCTGCAGCTGGATGGCATATTCAAGACCGCCAAAACCTTCTTCAGGCAAATACTGGGGAGTATACACCGTAGTCCAGAAGGAGAGTACTTCATCTGTTGTACACAGAGGAAGCTCGTATTCATAGGGCTCTACGGGAAACCCCTTTTCATTTGTCTTGAATTTACCGATAGCGAAATTATAGGGAGAGTCAGCTTCTTCGGGAACATCATCGACGGTACCCGGTCCGTCGTCGGGTGCGGCAGAGGGCGGAGCCTTTTCGCCACCGCCACCGCATCCGGCGAAAAGCGAAAGGACAAACAAAACCAGGAGAAGGAAAATCAGTTTTTTCTTCATAGCGCACTCCTTTCAAATAATTACACTTAATACAATATGTAGAAGCTACTAGATATATATTATACAAAAATGTTAAAAATGTAAATACAAATATTATAAATTCTTTAAAAATTCATTAATTTTTTTACGCAATAAAATAAAAACACATAAATGTTGCTGTTTTATCTAATATTCCTATAAAAAAATACGAAGTATTAAGTTGAACAACCTATATAAATAATAAGCTCAATTAGGAAAGGGTTTGGCAATATGTTCGGAAAAGTGAAAAAATGGTACGCGAGACTAACTATATGCGGAAAGCTGATATACAGCTTCGCAGGTATTGGTATTATTGCACTGCTTATCGGGCTGGTCGGACTTAACACACATTTTGGCATTGTTTACATAGATATGTTGATCTCATTGATAATCATGGTGGTTTTGGTTCTGGTGATTGCTGCAATAGCATTTCTCAGCATTAGATATTTTAAGAAGAATACGGTCGCCTATATTGAGGGTATGACAATTGGTATAGAGAAGCTTGTAGAGGGGAATCTCTCCTATTTTGACAATGACCTTATTATTGATATGAAAAGTAAAGATGAGACTGAAAAGCAGGCTCATTCATTCCAAAGGCTTGTTAACGCAACAAGAGAAAAGGTGCGAAATACCAGGCAAATAGCAGGTGGGGACCTGACGACCTGGATTAGTATTAATTCTGATGAGGACCAGCTTGGAAACGCATTGCTGGATCTTGTGCACAACACTCATAGAGTGGTAAGGGCAATGGTAACGGCAGCCGATGAGGTATCCACAGGGGCTAATATGGTGGCCCAGTCCAGTGCCGCCCTCTCAAGAGGTGCCGCGGAGCAGGCTGAAACCATTCAGGATCTCACAGTTACCGTCCATGAAATAGCCGGAAAAACAAAACTAAATGCCCAAAATGCTGAAAAGGCCAATGAGCTGGTTTCTGAAGTAAAGGCTAATGCCGCAAAAGGAAACGAACAGATGAAGGAAATGCTCAAAGCCATGGACGAGATAAACATATCCTCCGGAAATATCAATAAAATAATCAAAGTTATCGAAGATATTGCTTTCCAGACTAATATTCTCGCGTTAAATGCCGCAGTTGAAGCCGCCCATGCGGGGCAGCACGGAAAAGGATTTGCGGTAGTAGCCGAAGAGGTTAGAACCCTTGCGGCTAAATCTGCGGACGCTGCCAAGGAGACGACGGAGCTTATAGAGGGCTCAATAAACAAGGTGGAAGCCGGAACCAAGATAGCAAATTCAACTGCCGTCGCCCTGGACCAGATAGTAGAGATAGTTGAGACCGCAGCAAATCTGGTTGGCTCAATCGCGATAGCATCCAATGAGCAGGCCGAGAGCATTGAAATGGTTAATGAGTCTATTAAAAAAGTATCGCAGGTTGTCCAGACCAATGCCGCCACTTCTCAGGAGAGTGCGGCGGCAAGTCAGGAGCTCTCCAGCCAGGCTGAACATATGATGCAGACCTCAAAGGCGTTTAAACTCATAACATTCAGAAACGGCAAGCCCGTTCTCGACTATTTAAATGAAGACAAAGATAAAGAAGACAAAGCCGATAAAGACAAGGCAGATGAGGAAAAGGCCGAGGAGGCAGAGCTTCTGACCGGTGCCGGAAAATATTTCTAAAATAAATAAAACTCAGCCCCGAATGAAAATGTTTAAAGGGGCTGATTTTTTTTCTGTTTAATTGTATTATAAAAGGAACCTTATTGATAATGAAAGGATGAAGCAGAAATATGTACTCAAATCCCTACCCCAACCTGTTAAAGCCGCTTAAAATTAAAAAGCTTACCTTGAAAAACAGGATAATGTCCGCCCCCAATATGCTCTTTCACACAGTGGACGGAAGGCCTACGGATTATTATATAAGCTATCTGGAGCATAAGGCCCGGGGAGGTGCGGGCATTGTCACCCTGGGTGAAATAGCCGTCTGCGATGGCGGAAACCACACGCCCGGCATGGACTGCAGCAATGACAATCTTCCTCTTTTCGCGGAAATGGCAGCTGCCATCAAGGAGCATGGAGCGGCCGCAAGCGTTGAGCTGACTCATGGAGGCATGAACTATAACCCGGCATACAACAAAGGTCCTGCCCTGGGTCCGGTAAATTCTGTAAACCGCTATGGAGTAAAGGTGAGGGCCATGACCGAGAGGGATATGGAGGATGTGGCCAAGGCGTTTGCCGACATGGCGGAATTCTGGCTGCACGCCGGGTTTGACGCGATTTTGCTCCATATGGCCCACGGCTGGCTGTTTCCCCAGTTTCTTTCTCCCTTAATAAACACCAGAACCGATAAGTACGGTGGAAGCCTTGAAAATCGCATGAGATTTCCGCTGATGGTGATGAAGAAAATCCGCGAAAGGGTGGGCCCTTCAGAGGTTATCCAGGTTCGCATAAGCGGCTCTGAGAGGGATCCAAAGGGTTTTACCGCAGAGGATATAGCGGTTTTTCTGGAAAGGGCTCAGGAATATGTGGATATGGCTGAGGTCAGCGTTGAGGGCATAACGAATTTCTTTGCCTGTACATACTCGCCCCTTGGCCAGAATGTGGATTTGAGCGAGACAATAAAGAAGTCGGGCAGGGTGGATATACCGATATATACTATAGGTTCCATATTGGAGCCCGAGCAGGCAGAGGAGATTATTGCCTCTGGCAAAGCCGATGGTGTATCCATGTCCCGGGCGCTGATAGCCGACCCGTTTCTGCCTGAAAAGGCCAGAAACGGGAGGGCCGATGAGATTGTTCCCTGCCTGCGGTGCTTAAACTGCACCGACAGTGATAATGCCAACAGGCATTTTGTATGCAGTGTCAATCCGCTCATAGGCAGAGAGGCCCGCAGGGGATTTGGAGACGATATAGGAAGGGCAAAGTATAAAAAGAAGGTTCTTGTTGTCGGGGGCGGCCCTGCCGGCATGCAGGCAGCCATAACGGCGGCGGAGAGAGGCCATGAGGTCATACTGTGTGAGAGGAGCGACAGCCTTGGCGGCATACTGAGATTTGTGGATTATGACAGCCTGAAGCACGATTTGAGGCGCTATAAGGACTACCTGATACGCCGTGTAAAAGCTATGGATATTAAAGTGCTGCCAGGCACCGAGGCTGATGAGAAGCTGGTTGCCAGGCTGGAGCCAGACGGAATTATTGTAGCCACCGGTTCTGTTCCGGTTATTCCCAATGATATCAGTGGCCATGAAACAGCTCACCATGCCTCTGAAGTCTACTTTCACCCTGAAATCATCAGGGGAGACAGAGTGGTTATTATTGGCGGTGGTCTTGTGGGCATTGAAACGGGATTGCATATGTCGAATCTGGGAAAAAAGGTTACTGTTCTTGAAATGTCCGACAGGCCGGCATCCGACGCGGGAATGGTATATTCCATCGGAGTTCTTGCCAAGGCGGAGGAGCTGGGTGTGAAAATCATTACAGGAGCACAGGGCAAAAAAATAATAAATAATACTGTGGTATATATTAAGGACGGCAGTGAATTAATTGCTGAAGGTGATACGATTCTTTACGCGGTAGGAAACAGGAGCGATGACAGGGTCTATTATGAGCTGTATGACAAGGCTCCCTATGTGGCCATGGTCGGGGACTGTAAAAGGCCGGGAAAGGTGAGTGATGCCATCCACTCCGGGTATTTCGCTGCTCTGGATATAGGCATGCTCTAAACAGGAGAAAAGAGCACTGTCGGTGGTAATTAAGATTATAGTGGGAAATATGAATATAAAAATTGGCTGCCATATCAGGCAGCCAATTTTTAGCGTGTGTCAGAAGAGAGTTTTATAATATACAGCTCAAAAACTCTTTTGTTCTGGCCTCTTTGGGGTTTGTAAACAATTCGGAAGGAGGGGCTTCCTCCACAATCATCCCGTCGGACATGAAGATCACTCTGTCCGCCACATCCCGGGCAAACCCCATTTCATGGGTGACTACCACCATTGTCATACCGTCGGCGGCCAGCTGCTTCATAACCTGTAGTACTTCTCCAATCATCTCGGGGTCCAGAGCCGATGTGGGCTCGTCAAAGAGCATGATATCCGGCTGCATTGCCAGGGAGCGGGCAATGGCTGCCCGCTGCTTCTGTCCGCCCGAAAGCTCGTGGGGATAACTGTCCGCCTTGTCTTCAAGGCCGACCCTTTTTAAGAGCTCCAGCGCTTTTTGCTCCGCTTCCTTTTTGGTCATCTTTTTCAGGTCCACGGGAGCCAGCATAATGTTCTTTTTAACCGACAAATGGGCAAACAGGTTAAAGCTCTGAAAGACCATACCTATGTTCTCGCGGGCTTTGTTTATATTTATACGCTTGTCCGTTATAATATAGTCGTCAACGATTATTTCTCCGTCTGTGACTGTTTCAAGCCCGTTCAGGCAGCGTAGAAGGGTTGACTTCCCCGAGCCGGAGGGTCCGATTATGCAGACCACTTCACCCTCCTTGACGGCCAGGTTAATTCCCTTGAGCACTTCGAGCTTTGAGAAGCTTTTGTATAAATTTTTAACTATTATCTTTTCCTTCATATTTCAGCTTTTTCTCCACATATTTTGAAATAACCATCAGAACGGATATTATGACCAGATAATACAAGGCGACCAGAGTATATGTTGAAAAAAACTGATATGTGGAGCCCACATAGACTCTGGCTCTGTTCATGATATCGGCAAGACTGATAACAGACAGGATGGACGTGTCCTTAATTGTTATGATAAATTGATTTACCATTGAGGGAATGGCGATTTTTATAGCCTGGGGCAAAACCACCTTCAGCATGGTCCTTGAACTGCTGAGCCCCAGACTCCTTGCCGCCTCCGTCTGGCCTATATCCACGGCACTGATACCGCCTCTGAATATTTCTGCAAGATATGCGCCCGCATTCAGGCTCAGGGTTATCATACCTGCCGAGAATGCGCTTAGGGTGAAGTCCGGGTCAATGGATATCTGGATGAGCTGCGGAAAACCAAAGTAGACGATAAAGGCCTGTACAAGCATCGGCGTTCCGCGGATAATCCATATATAAATACCAGCAATTGCTTTAAGTATAATGTTTTTTGACAATCCCAGCAAGCAGGTAAAAAAACCTATGAGCGTTCCTATGGCAATTGAAATTACAGATATAAGGACTGTAACCTGAAGACCCTGCAGCAGCAGGGGCGTAGCTTCGCTTATTGTTCTAGCAAAATTCATAACAGTTTCTCACCGACTAATATAATAAGGTCCTCGCACTGCACCATGTAGCACAATACGGTGCGAGGACCCTGTGTTCGACTACACATGCAACTGTCCGCCACCGGGCGAAAGAGCCTGTTCGGCGGATTTATTACGATGGGTGTAAAGGCAACTGAACAACACAGGTAGCTTTATCAGTAGCCGTATTTGGCAAGGATCTTATCATATGTCCCGTTAGCCCTGATATTCTTCAAGCCTTCATTGAACATTTTAATAAGCTCGGCATGAGTTCCCTTTTTGACGGCAAATCCATAAAACCCAGGATTGATGACGTCTCCTACGGTCTTCAGAGCAAGACCTTCATTTTTGATTGCCCAGCCAACCACCGAGCGGTCCTCGAAGCATGCGTCGTTTGTGCCGTTAATAACCGCGGTGTACATGGTGGGGGAGTCCTCATAGTACTGGAGGGTAAAGCCATATTCCTCAGATATGCTCTCGGCATATTCGGCCCCCTGAGTGCTTGTCTTCACAGCCACGACCTTTCCTCTGAGATTTTCCAGTGAGGAAATATCACTGTCTACCGGAACCACTAAAATCTGGCCGTCTTCAAAATATCCGTCGGAAAAATCGTAGGTTTCCTTTCGCTTTTCGGTTATGGTCATTCCCGCTATCATACCATCGGCCTGCCCGCCCTGAACGGCACCCATAGCGGCGTCAAAACCCTCATTCTTAATCTCATATTCAAAGTTTTGATCCTTCGCTATAGCTTCAAGTATATCCATGTCCACACCGATGTATTTATTGGTCTCGGGGTCAAAGAACTCAAAAGGAGCAAAAGCATTATCCGAATAGATAATATATTTCTCAGTCTTCTTTTTACAGCCGGCAAATCCGGTAAGCAAAAAGGCGAGCACCAAGATAAGCAGCAATACACGAGTTATTCTTTTCATTTTCTCCTCCTATAAAATGGTTTTAAATTATTCTATTGTACACAATCCAGTTTGTCAAGAACGATTAACATTTGTATTGTATTATAAAAAAACCAGATATCTAAAAAAGTATTAATATTTATACGTGAAAGTCCGAATTTATATAATGCGGGAGTTTTTCAGAAAAACAAAAAACAAAACCTGAAAATGCTTCCTTTCTGTATGAAAGAACAACTGGGGGATTTGATATGAAAAAAATAAGAACCAAGCTTTCAATTGGAATGTGTGCTATTGTTATAGTGGTATGTATTTGCCTCGGAGTCATATCGGCACTAATAACAAGATCCAGTATTAATCATGGACTTAAGACCAGTTTGAATGTAGCGTCTGAATCATATATGGAATCGGTTGCAAAATCAATTCAGGTATACAAACACACGGCGGAAACCGCCGGCTCGGTGGATGCGATTACGCAGCTTAGCCTGCACATGGACAGAAGAAGAGCCGCTCTTGATAAGCTGGCTGAAAAATATGGTTTTCTGGATATGTCCGTATCCGATGTAAATGGAAAAACCTACAATGATACCGACATTAGCGACAGGGATTATTTTAAGCATGCGATAAAGGGTGAAACCTACATATCAAGCCCGGTTATTAGAAAGACAGATCAGTCTGTGGTATTGTTTGTGGCAGCCAGAATTACAAATGATACCGGTTATAACGGCATTGTATACTGTGCCCTTGACAGCAAGGTTTTCAGCGATATGGTCAAGCAGATTGCAATCGGTGAAGACGGTTACGGTTTTATTTTAAATAAAGAAGGAACCATAATAGCCCACAGGGATCATTCGATGGTGGAAAATATGGTAAACTACCGAGGGCTTGCCGCCGAGGATGCGTCATATGCCGAGCTGGCCAGGTTGACAGACGCTATGACCGCCGGTGAAAGCGGGATGACATCCCTTTTTATAGGCGGGGTTAAAAGCCGGGTTTCCTATATGCCCATTGAGGGAACCGATGGCTGGTCCCTGGCAGTGGTCGCCAATGAAGCGGAAATGATGAAGAGCTTTAATGATATGATAAAGATAATTGCTGGCATAATCGTGTTTTTCATTGTTATCAGCATTGTGTTTGGAACGCTCTTTTCAAGGCCCATAGCCAATTCCATAAAAAAGGTCGAAGGACGCCTCGAGCTTTTATCCGAAGGCGATCTTGGCGCACCTATACCTAAGATTACATCCAAAGATGAATTGGGGCGTCTGGCAAAGGCCCTTGAAAGAACCGTAACCTTTGTAATCTCATATATATCGGATATTGAAAATGTACTTACCAATATTGCCGACGGCAATTTGGACATAGAGACCACGCAGGAATATATAGGTGATTTTAGCCCGATAAAGAGCTCTCTGGATAACATCATAACATCGCTGGGCAAAACAATATCCCAGATTAGTCTGAGCGCCGATCAGGTTGCAACGGGAGCTGAGCAGATGTCCGCAAGTGCCCAGAGCCTTGCCCAGGGTGCCACCGAGCAGGCAGGTTCCATTGAGCAGCTGTCCGCGACAATAGGTCAAATTGCCGCAATGGTTGTAAAGACAAGTGAGAGTTCAACAAAGACGGCGGAGTTTATGGACAGGGCTAACCATGAGCTTAGCGAGAGCAATAAACAGATGCTGGAAATGATCCAGGCGATGGAGCTTATCAGCAAATCCTCCGAGCAGATTGGCAGGATAATAAACACAATTGAGGACATAGCGATGCAGACCAATATTCTGGCGCTGAACGCTTCTGTTGAGGCGGCCCGTGCAGGAGCAGCGGGAAAGGGCTTTGCGGTTGTGGCTGCGGAAGTCAGAAAGCTGGCTGAGGAAAGCAGCGAATCGGCAAAAAATACGGCGGAGTTAATACAAAACACCATTGATGCCGTTAACAACGGAAAGAAGATTGTCGATTCAACGGCCGCTTCGCTGAAAACCGTTGTGGAAAGCGCCTCGGAGATCTCCGACCTGTTTGATGAGATTGCCAAGGAAGCTGAAGCGGAATCAGAGGCAATAGCTCAGATTACCCAGGGCATCAAGCAGATATCAAACGTAGTACAGACCAATTCCGCCACCGCTGAGGAAAGCGCCTCAATAAGTCAGGAACTCTCCGGTCAGGCGCAGCTTTTGAAGGATATGGTAAAGATTTTCAAGCTCAAGGGCGGTACCGCTGAAAGCGGCGAAGACAGCAATATCGTGTCTGAGATAACGGAGTTGACGGTTGATGAGGAAGATATAGACGAACCGTATGATCAGGACGATCGGGAGTCTAAATATTTCTTGACTGATTAATCTGCGTTCAATATAATTCAATACAGGCGGAACTGCGGCAAACGGTGAATATTCTGTTTTACCGCAGTTTCGTTTATAAATATGCGGATATTATCATAAGCCCAATATGATTATTTCAGCTAATGAGGTTACTATGGATATACAAAAATTCACACAAAGAGCGCAGGATGCCATAACCTTCGCCCAGGAAGTGGCGCTCAGATACCGCCATCAGCAGGTGGATGGGGAGCATTTGCACTATGCTCTGTTAAAACAGGAAAACGGCTTAATTTCAAAGCTGCTGGAGATTATGGAGATCGACATCAGCCCGCTAATAGATGCCCTTGTAAATGAGCTAAAAAAAATGCCGGCCGTGACAGGACCGGGAGCTTTAAGCCTTTATGCAAGCCGCAGATTCAGTGAGTTACTTTTGGACGCCGAGGACAGCGCCAGGCGATTCGGGGAAACCTTGGTTGGTGTGGAGCATGTATATCTTGCGCTGATTGACGAGCGCTATACACCCTCGGCAAGGCTGATGAAAAAATATGGAGTAACAAATGAAAAGTTTCTTGTGGCCCTCAGCCATGTGCGCCGCGAACAGAGCCCCAGTTCACTTAGCCTGGATGACACTTATGATGCCCTGAAGAAATATGGTATTGATCTGGTGGAGGCGGCAAAGCTTGGTAAGCTGGACCCGGTAATAGGCCGCGATCAGGAGATCCGCAGGGTAATTACCATACTCAGCAGAAAAACAAAGAACAATCCCGCTCTTATCGGTGAGTCCGGCGTGGGAAAAACAGCTGTTGTGGAGGGGCTTGCCCAGAGAATAGCCAGAGGTGATGTTCCCGCCTCCTTTAGGGACAAGACGGTTTTTGCCCTGGATATGGGAGCCCTGATTGCCGGAGCAAAGTTTCGCGGCGAATTTGAAGAGCGGTTTAAGGCGGTTTTGGATGAGGTTATCAAATCGGAGGGTCAGATAATTCTGTTCATAGATGAGATGCACAATATAGTTGGCGCCGGCAGGATGGAGGGAGCAATGGATGCGGGGAACCTCCTCAAGCCGCTGCTTGCAAGGGGGGAGCTGCACTGTATAGGGGCCACTACTCTAAAGGAATACAGGCTCTATGTTGAAAGGGATGCGGCTCTGGAGCGGAGGTTTCAGCCGATTATAGTAAATGAACCGTCTGTGGAGGATACGATTTCAATACTGCGGGGGATTAAAGGAAAATATGAGGATCATCATGGTGTCAGAATTACCGATGGGGCTGTTGTATCCTGCGCGGTATTGGCCGACAGATATATAAGCGAAAGATTTCTGCCGGATAAAGCAATCGACCTGATGGATGAGGCCGCTTCCATTGTCCGCACGGAGATGGAAAGCATGCCCTCGGCGCTGGACGAAAAGAGAAGAAGAATTATACAGCTTGAAAAAGAAAGGAAAGCTCTGGAAAAGGAAACTGACAGGAGTTCCGCCGAAAGGCTGGCCGTTATTGACAGTGAGCTCAGGAAGATAAAGGCCGGGTTTGATGAAATGTCGGCCCTCTGGCAGGAAGAAAAGCAAAGCATGCAGTCGATAAACGATATAAAAAGGGAAATAGACCAAATAAGAGCCGGAATTGATGCTGCTGAAAGTGATGACAGCCAATCAGGTTTAAAAAACGGCCAGCTCCTCGCTTTGGAGCAAAGGCTGGAGGCGGAGATGGCCCAGGTAAAAAAGGACGGCTATACTCTGCTTCGTGAGGAAGTAACAGAGGCTGAGATTGCCGAAACGGTGGCCAGATGGACGGGGATCCCGGTATCCAAGCTAATAAAGGGAGAGCGGGAAAAGCTGATTAATCTGGGAGATACCCTGCACAAGCGTGTTATAGGGCAGGATGAAGCAGTTGACGCCGTGGTCGATGCAATCCTGCGCTCCAGAGCCGGACTTGCCGACCCCAACAGGCCAACGGGAACATTTCTCTTCCTGGGTCCGACGGGGGTGGGGAAAACAGAGCTGGCTAAGGCTCTGGCCGAGGCCCTTCTTGATGACGAAAACAGCATTATACGAGTAGACATGAGCGAGTATCAGGAGCGCCATTCGGCGGCAAGACTCATGGGCGCTCCTCCGGGGTATGTGGGATATCAGGAGGGCGGACAGCTTACAGAAGCTGTCAGACGCAAGCCATATTCCGTTATCCTGTTTGACGAGATTGAAAAGGCCCACCCGGACATTTTCAATGTGATGCTGCAGCTTCTGGATGACGGACGCCTTACAGACGGACAGGGCAGAACGGTTAATTTTAAAAACACTGTTGTGATTATGACATCCAATACAGGCAGCCAGTATTTGATGGAGGGTATCGATTCCGATGGAAATATATCCGACGAGGCCAGAAGTAAGGTGCTGGCAGAGCTTAAACGCTTCTTTAGGCCGGAATTTCTGAACAGGCTGGATGAAACCGTAATGTTTAAGCCCCTGACCCAGGATGAGATAGTGGGGATTATAGATTTAGTTTTGGAAAAGACCGCTATGAAGCTGGCAGATCAGGGAATAGGTCTGGAGATATCGGATAGGGCCAAACAATATATCGCATCAGAAAGCTATACTCCCGTTTACGGAGCCAGGCCGGTCAAGCGCTTTGTTCAGAAAAATGTAGAGACGGAAATAGCCCGCATGATAATACGCAGGGAGGCCGGAGAGGGCTCTGTAATCAATGTGGATGCGCAGGACGGCAGCCTGCGGTTTTCAGCATCCCTGCCTGGCGGTTAAAACCCGATAAAATAATGTCCACTGAACATATGTGTTTTGCCCGTTTCAGTTACATTGATTGACTGGCTGTATGGATTTTCGGACACACGCCTCTATATTCCATGTGCTGCAAACAGGTATAAAAACAGAAATAGTCTGTCCCGGGAAAAGGGCAGACTATTTTTACATTTGATGCGGATTACAGTATTATTTTGACGATATCCCCGTTGGCGCTTTCCACATCAACCAGCGTGAATCGACCGTATTTTCTCCTGGCTTGCCTCAACTGGGTCAATAATCGACCTGCTTTCCAGGCATCAATATTCAATTTGAGATTTCCGGTGCCGCTTTTTCTCAGCTCCGTGGCAACGGCTTTTGATATGAGGGAACCGGTAAGACTGTTGAATAAAAGGAAGTTGGGCAGCAGGAGAGTGAACTTCACATCATGGGTTCTGACTATAATTTTCATGTCTATTCAACCACTATCTCAACAATATCGCCGTCGGCACTTTCAACCTCCACCAGCTTGCCGACCACTCCCTTTTCCACGAGTGAAAGTACCCGGTCCAGGTCGATGTTCTTAAGTGTGTCGTTGTCTGAAAACTCTGAGAAAGCAAGCCCCATTTCAAGACCCAGCTTTATAAGGGGGAGGGGGAGATTTACTCTTACCTTGTCGCCATCGCTTGAATTGACGATTATTTTCATTATCAGGTCTTCATAGCCCTTCTTTTTGTCCTCGGGTAAAAGTCTGGTTTCTTTTTTAGGCTCTGCTGAAAGCAGCTCATCCACAGTAACCTGGAACAGGGCGGCAAGCTGAGGCAGAAGGGCAATATCGGGGCAGGCTATGTCGTTTTCCCATTTTGAGACGGCCTGGGGGCTTACCTTCAGTTCAGATGCCAGTTGTTCCTGAGTCATCCCCTTTGACTTTCGAAGCGCAGATATTTTCTTTCCCAACGACATGCTCATAATGACCTTTCCTTTCCATATTATGTTCGCTTGATTACATCTAAAGATTAACATTGGTGCAGAGCTTTCAAAAGAGACTGTTGGTTGAAAATGGTGGAAACATTCTACCATGAGTTGTAAATTAACTCAACCGCAGGTTGCAAAGGGAAAAATGCGGCAGTTTGAAAAGGATATCAGATATAGGCATTTTATCAGGAACAATTTACCATGAGATTGCGTCATAAGAGCTATGCATACATGGTGCTCATACTATTGCCTGTATAATGCGCACATAGAGCACAAAGGATGCTTAAAACACACAGACCCTGTTTAAGCCTGTAATATCATGACTTGTTATGGAAAGGGAATAGAAAAAACAGGAAAATGATGACTGAGGCTAAACACTTGTGTTATATCAGTAAATTGGAGGCTACAATGATTGTTTTCAGAAAAAAAGCGGCAGTTGTCGCATTATCGGCAGTTTTACTCATTTCGATGCTTTCCGCATGCGGAGGGAAAGACAATTCTCAGACAGAAAACGGCTCCATGGTTCAGGGCATGGTTTATGTGCCTGAATACATCAGCCTGCCTGATGATATAGGCAGCGTTGAAAATATAAGCTGTTTTGGCGATATGATATATTTAACCGTATACGGGCCAATAAGCATGGGCAGTGGGGAGCAGGAAACAGAAACCACGGAACCTGATATGGAAGAGGCTGCGTTCATTCCAGAGGAATACGGGTATACGTTTTACAATATGAAGACTGACGGTACGGAGCTTACCCGAATGGAGGAGTACACCCCCATAGATATACCGGAGGACAAGGAAGGATATATACACATAAACAGTATCTGTCCGGATGGGGAGGGCAATCTGTGGGTTGCTGAAACCGGCAGATTATATCATTTTGACGCTTCCGGAAACTATGTAAATGACGGGACTGTTGCATATCTGCGCAAGCTCGATAAAAACGGTGCTGAGCTTTCCCGGGCCGATATTGCCAAATACGCGGAGAGTACGGAGTATTTCTATATACAAAGCATTGCAGCCGACAATGAGGGCAGGCTTTATATGGCCGATCAGGATCAGAGAATAATGGCTTTCGGCGCAGACGGAGGCAAGCTGTTTGAGCTGGAAACAACGACCTGGAACGATAGCCTTATCACGCTGGCCGACGGGCGCGTGGCGGCTCTGACCTATGAGGAAGGCGTGGTTTTGAAGACTATTGATCCGGCGGCAAGAAGTTGGGGCGAGAGCTATTCTTTACCCATGAACACCAGCAATATTTGGACAGGCAGCGGGGAATACGGCATTTACTGCAGTGATTCCTCATATCTACTCGGCATCAATACGGAAACCGGCGAGACGGTGAAGATATTAAACTGGGTTAACTGCGATATACACAGTGACAGTATTATAAATCTTTCCGTTTTGCCCAGTGGTGAGATTCTCTGCTTTCTGCGGAGCATCGACCACTTTTCTGATGAGTATCAGGTCAAATTTGAGATGGTTTTGATATCTGAAAGGCCGGCGGATCAGGTGCCTCAAAAAACGGTCCTGACTCTGGCGACTTTATACACTAACTATGATTTCAGGGCAGCCGTAATAAACTTCAATAAGAAAAACGAAAAATACAGAATAGAAATAAAGGATTATGAGGAATTCAACACCCCGGAGGATTATAATGCCGGTCTTTTAAAGCTGAGCACCGAAATTATCTCTGGGAATGTTCCGGATATTCTCTTGGTCAATAATCTGCCCTATAAGCAGTATATCGGCAAGGGATTGCTTGAGGATTTATATCCGTTTATTGACGCGGACGAGGCACTGGGGGGCAGGGATGCTTTGATGAGCAATGTGCTCAGCGCATTGGAGAAAGACGGGGGTCTCTATCAGATAGCGCCTTATTTTTCGGTGATAACCGCTGTCGGAAGCAGCAGTGTGGTGGGGCCGGATATGGGCTGGACGGTGGATGAGGTCAGCGCCCTGATGGAAATACTGCCGGAGGATACTCAGATTCTCCAATACATGACTTCATCGGGTATGCTGTATTATCTCTGCGCAATGGATATGGATAACTATGTGGACTGGAACACAGGTGAGTGCAGCTTTGACAGTCCGGGCTTTATTAAGCTGCTGGAGTTTGCCTCCAAATTCCCGAAAGATTTTGATTATGAGAGCATGGAATATGTAAGCGAGATTTCTCTCATACAGGAGGGGAAGCTGCTTCTGTCAATGACGAATGTCAGAGAATTCGAGGAAATTCAGATGTATGAGGCGATGTTCGGCGGAAAGGTGACTTTCAAAGGCTTTCCCTGTGAAAGCGGAACAGGAAGCGCTTTTTCGTTCAGCGATGGATTGGCCATGACTACCAAATGCAGGGACAAAGATGGCGCCTGGGAGTTTATGCGCTATTTACTGACCGAGGAATATCAAAACAGCCAAAGAAGCTGGCAACTGCCCACAAACAAGGCGGCCTTCGACAGCACGTTGGAGGAGGCAATGGAAAAGGAATATATAACCGATGAAAATGGCCAGCAGGTTGAGGTATCAAAAGGCGGCTGGGGGTGGGACGGCCTGATGGTTGAACTCTACGCCACAACCCAGGAACAGGTCGATCAGATTATGGAGCTTATTGAAAAAACCGATAAGGTGCTCAGCTTTGACCAGAGTATTATGGACATCATCAACGAGGAGGCCCAGGTATATTTCGGGGGCCAGAAAAGCGCCGCTGAGACAGCCGCGGTTATCCAGAACAGAGTTGAGCTGTATGTAAACGAGCAGAGATAATATTTAAATACATAACAGAACAAGGCGGACATGACAGCTCATGCCCGCCTTTAGTATAGAGTATACAGTTGCCAGTATTCAGGCTTTATGTTTTTCGTATCTGTCCTTCTGCCTGTTTTCTGCCCAATATTACCTGATCCAAGCTTAAACAGCC
This sequence comes from Clostridiales bacterium, assembly GCA_012520295.1. Taxonomy (GTDB): domain Bacteria; phylum Bacillota; class Clostridia; order Oscillospirales; family Oscillospiraceae; genus JAAYOP01. The sequence continues at coordinate 22,101 of JAAYOP010000102.1, forward strand.
GGAAACCCGGCTGTTTATAACCATACTATTGTGTTTCTATTGGCAACGGCTCCCCATCGGACGATGCCTCGGAAATTTCCGGCGATTCCGATGGCTCCGGCTCTGGCGGGGATAGGTCTGTTTCCTCTTCTCCCGGCGGAGAGGGCAGCTCACCGGGAGCCACCAGACGGATTTCATGACGGGGAGCGTAATAGCTGTAGGCCTCGTGGGTTTTGCTGATTAGTGTTCCGTCGCCATTGTATCTGTATCTGTAGGTATTTACCTTATACCCGTTGGAGCCATACTGGGCGACTTTGGTTTCACCCGGAGCAATGGAGAGGTCTTCCTTATACTGCACTTCATAGGGTATAATCTCGGAATCCACATATTCCATTCTTACGTAAGTTTCGTTGACCTTGGTTCCGTATAGCTCCACCGTCAGCTCAGAGCCGCTTCGCCACGCCTTGATTTTTATTGGATATTCCGTATTGTTTCTGAACTTGAAATCGGGACCGCCCCAGCTTACCGTGGCATCCATTCCGTGGGGGAGATACCCGGCTGTATACAGATGGCCGGTACGGTATACAATCTCCAAATCCGCATAAAGTGTGCAGTAGTATATCGTGGAGGAAACCTGGCATATGCCTCCCCCGATCTCCTGCACAACCTCGCCGTTTAAATAGGCGGGGGCTGCTCCATAACCCTTTTCCGCGGTCCTCTGCCCCACTGTGTCATTAAAGGAAAAGACCTCGCCGGGCAATATCACGGTCTCGTCCACGGCTTTTGCAGAGAGCTCTACGTTTTTGGAGCGGATTTCATTGGCAACAAGACTTGTGGTTTTTGAGCTGAGCAAATCTCTGAAAAGCATGGCCTCAAGATCTTCCTTTGTGTACTCGGGCTCGGTAAATATAAGGGGAATTACCACTGTCTCGCCCTTACCGGCAGTGTCGAGCCTCCTTTGTGCCATCTTTTCATCGAAGCTCACGCCCACAACATGGTCCGATACATCAAACCTCTCGTCATACTCAGCGTTTTTTGGTTCCACATAGATTATTTTCTTAAGGTCATTCAGGTCTATCTCCGCTGGTTCCTCGTCAGAGGGCACATATTCGACTGTGCCATAGTTTCCGCTTATAAAGGCATCTCTGATAAGCTCCAGTATCTTTTCTTCATCCACCAGGATACTGCTTGCGCCCTTTATGATAGTTATCCTCTTTTCTTCTATCTTCAGCGCATTTTCAAGCAGCATGGCATTGACAAGGCGAGTTGTTTCGGCTATCTGGCTTTTAATATATTCCTCGTCCAGATTTGAAATCAGATCATTCTCAAGCTGTTTTGGGATTATGAAACAGGAAATAAAGTCGATGGTGTTTGTGATAAAGCTGCCGCCGCGGCCATAACTATAAAGCCTCAGCGCCTCCTTTTCGGCATCGATAACCAGGCCTGCTTTTTCAGCCTCAATGGTCAGTGTGATGTCGGCAGGAAAGCTCACCTTCACGGCGGCTCCGGAATATTTGTTCGAAGCCGTGGCTTTTAGCGCATCTTCAGCCTCCTGCCGCGTCATTCCTCCCAGTTCAACTCCATATGCCGATATATTGGGATATATTTTTTCGCTTTTCATTGCCGCAAAGCCAGCCAGAACGAATAGTCCAACGACGATTAAAAGAAGGGTCAAAAAGACTGAAACGAAGATTTTTAGTCCTCGCCTCTTTTTCTTTGGTGCACTTTTTTTGGATTGTGTTTTTTCTTTTGTTGATTTTGCACTTATAATTTTTATCTTTCTCCCGCCTTTCGGCTGGTATCGTAAATCCTTTTTAAAATTATATAATCAAATCGTTTAAAAAGAAACAACAGGGATATTACTATTTAATACAAAAGTTTACCGTCAATCAAAAAGGGTGGTATAGTAATCCCGCTCACGCCAGGGCATACCTACATGATATTTATGCTCGGCCTGGGCATCGAGTATTTCTCCGATGAGACTGTTGGAAAGGAGAAAGCCTCTGGGGGTAAAGCTCCAGCGGCCATTTGAGTTTTTGGCAAAGCCCATTCTCACATAGCTTTGCAGCAGGTGGAGTATAGGCTCGAAACTGCTTTTATATATTTGCAGGTATTCTTCCTCGGAAATGCCGTAGGTAGTTCGAAGACCCAGCATAAGATACTCGGATGCCATCTCATAGTCGCTGATTGTTTCCAGCTCCGTAACTATTTTATCACCGGTATGGACCGCTTTAATATACCCGGCGATATCCCTGACAAAGGTGAAGCGATGGCCGCCGATACAGGAGGATGCCGAAGCTCCAAAGCCTGCGTACTCATTCAACGTCCAGTATTTCATGTTATGCCTGCACTCTTTGCCTCTTGTGGCGAAATTTGATATTTCATACTGTCTGTATCCCATCTCTGCCAATGTGCTGACCGTGAAAAGATACATATCAGCCTGAGTATCCTCATCCGGGATCTCCGGTGAGCGCCTGTATTGATATAGGGGAGTACCCTCTTCAATTTTCAGGCCGTAGCATGATAAATGCTGCGGATTGAGCTGGACGGCCCGGGCTATTGTATCGGCCCAGTCCTCACGGGTCTGCGCGGGCAGCCCGTACATAAGATCAAGGCTAATATTGTCAAAGCCTTCGTCCTTTGCCATTCTGACGGCGTCAATTACCTGCTCAAAGGTGTGGGGCCTGCGCAGGAATTTGAGTATTGAATCCCTTGCGGACTGAGCCCCGATTGATATGCGGTTGAAGCCTTCCTTCCGTAGTGCTCTCAGATCACCGGCAGTAATGCTGTCCGGGTTTGCCTCCAGGGTAACCTCACTGTCAATCAAAACCTTGTAATACCGCTTAAGGGTATTGAATAGGGAAATGAGGTATTTGGAGCCGTAATAGCTGGGTGTGCCTCCGCCGAAGTAGACCGTATCCACATAATATTCACTGAAACGGGGAGCGGATTCCCGGATATGTTTTAGCAGCGCGTCCTGATAATCTGGAATGAGGTCATCACAGCCGGCCAGCGAATAGAAATCGCAGTAGCTGCATTTTGAGGCGCAAAAGGGTATGTGGATGTATATTCCGAGCTTTTTCGCCGACATTAGACTCCTCCGGACAGAATTTAATCATACTTTACAAAATACTACACAATACAGCCGGTGTCAATCATATGACAGCGACGGTTCAACCCAAACAGATTATATTTGCCCTATTTACATTAACACTTTAAAGTGCTAAAATAGAGCATCATGTGCTTTGGCAAAGGAAAGGTTTGATGGACGCATGTTTTGGGAAAAAGACGCGGAGACGATGAGCCGCGCAAAAATCAGGCAGTTGCAGTTGGAAAGATTAAAGTGGACTATAAACCGCTGTTACAATAATGTGCCATATTATAAGGATATGTTGGACAAGGCTGGCGTAACCCCGGATATGATAAAAACCTTGGATGACATCAGAAGACTGCCGCTGACAACGAAGGAGGAGCTTAGAAAAAACTATCCATTCGGGCTCTTCGCCTCACCTAAAGAGGATATTGTGGAGATTCACACCTCATCGGGCACAACGGGTAAGCCTATAGTGGGAGGCTATACAAAGAACGACCTGGAACTTTGGGGAAACTGCATGGCAAGGCTGGTTGTGGCAGCCGGTGCGCGCCGGGAAGATATCGCGCAGATTTCCTTTGGCTACGGGCTGTTTACCGGTGCTTTCGGACTCCACTACGCCCTCCAGAAGGTGGGCTGCATGGTGGTGCCCATATCCAGCGGAAACAGCGAGAGGCAAATCATGATAATGGAGGACTTCGGAACTACAGTGCTGGTTGCCACACCCTCCTATGCGGTATACCTGAGCGAGCTGGCGAAGGATATGGGAGTGGCCGATAAGCTGAAGCTTAGGCTGGGCCTTTTCGGAAGTGAGATGTGTACTCCGGAAATGCGTGCCCAGATTGAGAAAAATATCGGCATAATCGTTACAGATAACTACGGGCTCACCGAACTGGGTGGCTGCGGGGTCTCCGGAGAGTGCGAGGAAAGACAGGGCTTACATATTAATGAAGACCATTTTTACCCGGAAATCATTGATCCGGATACGGGAGAGGTTTTACCGGAGGGGGAAGAGGGCGAGCTTGTTATAACACCCCTTTCAAAGGAAGCTTTTCCCATATTCAGATACAGAACCAAGGATATTACAAGACTGTACAGCAATCCCTGTAAATGTGGCCGCACATTAATCAGAATGGACAAGGTTGTTGGCAGAACAGACGATATGCTGATAATAAAAGGTGTCAATGTTTTCCCGTCCCAGATTGAGAGCGTAATTTTCACAATGCCTCATATCGGGCCTCACTACCAGCTTGTGTTGAGAAAGGAGCGCTTTATGGACTCCCTTGAGGTCCAGGTTGAGCTCATTGACGGTTCCCTTCTGGAGCAGTACAGCAAGCTTGAGGCGCTGCAGCACCGCATAAGAGAAAAGCTCAGGTCTGTACTCGGCATAGACTGCGGTGTGACCCTTGTCGCCCCCAGGACCATAACCCGTTTTGAAGGAAAGGCAAAAAGAATTGTGGATTTGAGGAATTCATAGGAGGTTACTATGTCGGTTAAACAAATTTCCGTATTTGTGGAAAACAGGGCCGGTTCACTGCTTGATATCACCACCAGGCTTGCCGAGCGGAATATAAACATACGTGCGGTATCCCTGGCGGACACCACCAGATTTGGCATATTGAGACTGATAGTTGATAAGGTGGACGAGTGTGAAAAGGCTCTCCGGGAAGATGGCTTTACGGTCTCGATTACCAACGTTCTAGTTGTCAGGCTTCGGGATGAGCCGGGAGGTCTTTCCGATGCAGTCAGGGTATTGACGGAAAACGGCTTTAATATTGACTATATATACGCTTTTATAAGCCACGCCGTAAACGATGCCTGCGTTATATTCCGGGTCGGCGATATTGAGTTTGCCGAGAAGATATTGACGGAGAACGGCTTTAAGCTGTTTTCCGATGATGATATAATGAAGATATAGCGCGCTGTTTCCCTGAAAAAGAATTTGGTGAATAAAAATGGCCGTCCGGTATATGGCGGCCATTTTGAACTGTAATTACTCAATTGACTGGGTCAACAATGCAAATTCCCTGGGTATAAGCTTTTTTGCATTGAGAGGCTTCAGGGCGGTATCTGTCCAGGCGTGCATGGTTTTGCCCGTGGCCAGCTGCTTTCTGTCGGGGGCTCTGATGATCTCATAGGAGAAGCATATCCTTACCGGCGTAATCTTGTCCAACTTTGTTATTATTATAACCTCATCACCGTATTTGGCAGGGCTCTTGAACTGACAGCTTATCTCATACAGCGGAAGCATAATGCCCAGAGCCTCCATATCGGCATAGGATAAGCCCGCGGATATGAAAAAATCCGTCCTGCCCACCTCGAACCATATGGGATAATTCGAGTGATGTACAACCCCCATCTGGTCAGTTTCGGCGTATCTTACTTTAATCCTGCTTTCTGTCTGCATGTTCTCTCTCCTTGGATACCGGCTTCATAGTATTATAGCAAAATATATGGCTGTTAACAACCGGAGCCGGCAATATTGGAAAGCAGCTGCTCTGCGGTTGTCAAACATATGGTCCATTTTTTTAGGAAGTCTGTCAATGGTAAGTAGTAGTAGCGCTGTGGGAAGCGTTGAAAAGTCTAACGCACCTTTTCAATGCTTTCCATAGCTGTTGGACAA
>JAAYOP010000103.1 GCA_012520295.1 Clostridiales bacterium
CATCTGGATGAAATGAAGAAGGCGGTATTGGGAGACGGTCCCGCGGACTTCAACCTGAAAAAGCTGGACGGAGGGTCTCTTGAAATAAATGAGCTTCGCGAGGCTGTGGAAGCCATGCCTTACTTTGCCGAAAGAACCTACGTGGAGGTAAGAGATTATAACATATACGGCGCTTCCCAGCAGGATTCCGAGGAACTTGCCGGGATATTAAAAGATATACCGGATTACTGCTGTCTTGTATTTGTCTATGATACCATTGAGTTTAAAGCCGATAAACGCAAAAAGCTTCACAAGCTAATCGAAGAAAAGGTGAAGGTTGTTGAGATTCCAATACAGAAAAGCAGCTCACTGATAGGCTGGATAAGCAGGCGCTTTGCCCATAATGGGAAACGCATATCAAAAGGGACGGCGGAATTTTTGATACACTACTGCGGTGACCTTATGACCGGACTGATATCCGAAATTGAAAAAATATCCGCATATTGCCAGGGGGAGGTTGTTACCCGGGAAGACATTGAGACGGTTGCCATACCTGTGATTGACACAGCAGTTTTCAACCTGACAAATGCCATATCCGAAAAGAACTATGACAGGGCAGCCCGGGTTCTGACAGAGCTTTTTCAAATGGGTGAGCCGCCTATATTTATATTAAACATAATAGGAGGCCAGATGAGAAGACTCTATGCTGCCAGGCTTTCATATGAAAACGGGAAAAACGCCAAATACCTCAAGGCGCTTCTTGGCCTGCGGACAGATTACCAGGCCAGACTCCTGATGGAAGCGGCCAGGAGAGTATCGCTGAATTGGTGTTCGGATGCGGTCTGCCTGTGCGCTGAAACCGATTTCAGGATGAAAAGCACCCGCTTGGGGGAGGAGGAGCTGCTGATATCCCTTCTTGTCAGCCTGGCGAAAAATTGAAACTATTTTTTATAACGGAAGTATATTTATATGGACGATTATCCTGTAAAGGTCAAGGAAGCAATAATTGTGGAAGGCCGATATGACAAAAACACACTGAGCCAGTATGTGTCGGCAAATATAATAGAAACAGGCGGTTTTCAGATATTTTCACGGAAGGATTTGCTGTCCTTAATCAGAAAGCTTGCTGAAGCCTGCGGAGTTATTATTCTGACCGACAGCGACAGCGCTGGCTTTTTAATAAGAAACCATCTTAAAGGCTCCATCAGGGAAGGTATTGTAAAACACGCATATATTCCCGATATACCGGGTAAGGAGAAACGAAAGCGGAAATTCTCCGGTGAAGGAAAGCTCGGTGTGGAGGCCATGAGCAGGCAGATAATCCTAAATGCCCTCAGGAAAGCCGGCGCCACTATTGAGGGGGAGAGGGAAAAGCAACCCGATGAAAATGAAAAGAGGCTTACCATGGCAAGCCTCTATGAGTTGGGTTTAAGCGGAAGACCCGGCAGCGCGTCGCTGCGCAGAAAGCTGTTAAAGAAGCTGGAACTCCCTGAAAGGCTCAGCACTTCTGCTATGCTCAATACCCTGAATGCTCTGTATTCATATGATGAGTTGGTATGTTTACTGCGTGCTCATATCCTCAATGCAGCCGGAGGCGATAACGCCGATTAAAAGCACAATAAAAGGCATCCTGAGCATTTCTTCGGCAGTATAGTAGATTTTATATGTAGAGGCGCTCAAGCCGCCTGAGAATATATACAGTATCAGAGAGCCGGCAAGCATCAGGCAGGACAGGATGACTGATAATTTCAAGATCAGATATGAAGTCCTGCACATTTGAGATGCACGGTTTATTATTTTCTTTAAAACGATCAATTAAACACCCCTTTCTACTTAATAATACTAACAGGGGGGCTGTTTATCATCAAGCTGAAAAGATTTCCTTTTACTCTCTTAATCAATGAGTCTGAAACGGGCAAACCGGCTCTTTTTGCAAAAGCGTTTCGAGAACCGCATTTACTCAGCGGACATTATTTGTTGAAAAATACGGCTATATTGATGTATAATGGAATCACTCCCCGCGGAAACAAAAAAGACGGTAAAGGAAGGTACAAAGATGAAATGTCCCTATTGTAACTATACTGAAAGCAGGGTCATAGATTCAAGACCGGCTGAAGAGGGAACAACCATAAGACGGCGCAGGGAATGTCTGTCCTGCCAGAAAAGATTCACCACATACGAAATAATGGAACGCCTTCCTCTTCTTGTTATAAAAAAGGACGGTAGCCGCCAGAGCTTTGACAGAATGAAGCTATTAAACGGCATGGTCAAGGCCTGTGAAAAGAGGCCGGTACCCATGTCCACCCTTGAGGATGTGGCAAACAGCATTGAGCAGGAGCTTCAAAACTCCCTTGAAAGGGAAATATCCACAAAAGAAATAGGCGAGCATGTGATGAAAGCGCTAAAAAAGATTGACGAGGTGGCCTATGTGCGTTTCGCCTCGGTATACAGGCAGTTTAAGGACATAAACACATTTATGGCCGAACTTAACAATCTGCTCAATGACAAAGCTTCTGATATAGATTAATTGATGTCCACCAAACAAGTATGTTTTGCTAAACGGATTAATTAGAATATAGTGCCGATTTTCAGCTTTTCCATGGCAAACAGGCTGCTGATTTCTTCCGAAAGAGCCCTGCCTGTTCCGATAACGCCACCCATATCCCCTTTATAAACCTCGGTAATAAAGCTGCAGATTGCGGCGGTGGCGTCATCCAGCTTTGAATGCCGTATTACAATATGCGTATAGCCGCTTTTTTCATCCCAGTAATTCTTAATAATTTCAGCCCTTTCAAGCGCCTCCTGCCAGTCTCCTTTCTCGGCGGAGGCTATTGTTTCATCGATAAGCAGCATCATATTGTTGGTTATATTATTTAAAACATGGTTATTTATGAGCACACAGGCAAGCAGGAGTATTAATAGACAAACAGCAAATATCTCCTTTTTCATCTGCTGAGCCACCTTTCCCCGGAACGGCAAATACTATTTGTGCTCCATGGGAGCAAAATATACACCCCCGGCCTCGTCCACAGTCATATAAAAGACATCCTGGGGTTTTGCGGCTCCCCGCTGGGAGAGCTGCTTTTTCAGCCAGTTTTCATCCCTGCCTATCTTTCTCAGATTATCGGACAAAACCTTTCCATCGCTGATGACAGCCACTGGAAGCCCCTTTTCCGCCACATCCATATTCATCTGGGATGGTGTTACAGCCTGTTCGGATTGGTATAATATGGTGTTCAGCGTCCCGTCAGTTTCCAGTATCGCGTATTTTACCGTGTTTATTTCTGTAATATCCTTTTTCCTCAGAGATTCGGCCAGCTCGTCCAGTGAAAACCTGTTTTTCTTCAGCTCACTTTGTACTATTTTACCGTTGAATATCAATATACTGGGTTTGCCCCACATCATAGCCCGGAATTTTATGCTTTTTAGAGACGCAAAGGAGATAAGAAGCTCACAGCACAGAAGGGTTATGATGGGTATAAGACCGTAGAGCAAGGGGATGCCGATATCCTGCAGCGGCAAAGCCGCCATGTCCGATATGAGCACTGCCACAACCAACTCGGACAGTTCAAGCTCTCCCAGCTGGCGCTTTCCCATAAGTTTCAGCGAAGCTAATATCAATATGAAAACAATAATTGTTCGAATAAATATTATTGCCATTTAAAGTCCCACCTCCGCAGTAAAACGGTGGCAAAAAATGCAAGTTTCAGATATTATGGAGTCTATATTATATTTTGGCAATTTGCAGCTTATTATTAGTGGGAAAACAAGGCGGGACAAATAACCCCAATAAAAACAACAGATGGACCACCGATATATCGTCGGCAATCCATCTGTTTATAATTAATGTAACAATGATGTCTCTTCGTGTTATCTTCTCAAAGTATATTATTGAAATAATCTCAGCTTAAAGAAGCAGTTTCATAATATTGTCATATAGCTCCTCGGCATCCTTGTGAAACTTCTTTTCGATTATATGGGCCTGGGTTTCGCTTCCCACCAGGATTTCCATTGACAGGATATCTCCCATACCATCGGACAGGGAAAGGTGAACAGTATATCCGCCGTCTTCCCGGCGGCTGGTGTCTGTCTTTATCATGGCGTTTCTGTTCATTACGTAAGACAGCTTCATTGTTTTGCGCTCTGCCTTAAAACGCACTGAATAGGGAATACTGTTCTCAGTAATCGTTCCGTTTCTGATACCTTTTTGAGTTATGGAATAATAGCCCTTTTCCTCGCTGATATGCTGTGTTTTAATCAGCTCTGTCAGGGCTTCGATATAGTCAAAATATCCGATACCGTCATCACACATTACAGCCTCTGTCAGGTCGCTGAGAAGGACAGGGTGGGGCAGCCGGTTCAGTACAAAGAGTATCAGTATTTTTATTTCAAGCTTGCTGTGAATAAAGCCGAGCCTTTCCATATTATGAATTCCTTCGAAAAATATTTTAGGGGATGAGCACATCCTAAGCTATCCGAAGCGACAATTTATGACATTGCGCATGCGATATTATTATACATAATTCGAGTTCGGTTGACAAGGCAATGGTATAGGAGTAAAATGACCTGGAAAATCAAAACCAGCGTCACTCACTGAACAAAGGGGTTTGGCCAAATCCATTTGCAAAAAGAGCAAAATTGCTCTTTTTGTCGGGCAAACCAAACCTGCTTTACCCGTTTCAGATACATTGACTGACTGCCTGAATGGATTTACTGTCACACGTCGCAAATCCATTGTGCTTCAAAACAGGCATTAGTATAAGACGGCAAATCACAAGCATGATTGATATAAGCTGCAGTCACAGACGCAAAAGGAGCCCATATGAGAAGAAAGCTTGCAGTACTATTATTGTTTATGATTGTCTTTTTATCAGCCTGCGGAGGTAAACAAGAGCATACTCCCACGCCGGAGCCCACCGCCGAACCTACAGCCTTACCTTCCCCTGTTTTACCTGAGGAAACCCCGGAGCCCACGCCCTATAACGGCCCAGTAAACCCTCTTACGGGAATGCCGGTCAGCGAGGATATATCCGGATTGAGACCTCTGGCTATTATGCTAAACAACATATATGAGGCCCTTCCTCAGCACGGGATAGGGAAGGCGGACATAATATATGAAACCTTGGCAGAAGGCGGGATTACAAGAATGCTTGCCATCTATCAGGACATAACAGGCGCTGGGAAAATTGGGAGCATAAGAAGCGCCCGATCCTATTATCTGGACCTTGCCCAGGGACATGATGCTATTTTTATACATGCCGGCGGCAGCCCCCAGGCTTATGATGAGATATACAGCAGGGGAGTATCTAATATAGACGGGGTTAACGGCAATTATGAGATATTTTACAGAAATAAGGAAAGGGCAAACTACTCCTACGAGCATACGCTTTTTTCCACGGACGAGCTTATTAATGAATATCTTCCCACCTATTCCATAAGGAGAGAACACCCCGAGGACTATTCTTATAAAATGCTTTTTGCCGACGACGGAACGCCGGAAAACGGAGAGAGCGCCCAGGTTATGAAGGTTAAGTTTTCAGATTATAAAACAGGCGTTTTTGAATATGACCCACAGTCGGGCCTTTATATGGCCAGCCAGTACGGAGAGATTATGGCCGATGGAAATACGGGAGAGCAGGTGGGAGTTAAAAATCTTCTGGTTCTCTATGCCTCGGTAGGCAATCTGGAAAACGATGCCTACGGCAGGATCGCCATCGACTTGACAGGCAGCGGAAAGGGACTGTTCGCCTCCGGCGGCAAATACATCCCCATCACATGGAAAAAGGACGGCTATACATCCCAGTTTGAATATTTTCTCGAAGACGGAACGGACCTGATCTTTGGAAGAGGCAGCACATATATATGTATAGTACCCATCAACAGCAAGGTGGAAATAAACTGAGCTTTGCTGGTAATTGCTCCTTTAGCAGAGACAATACGCTGCCAATACGAAGAGTGTAATGGAGATTCTATGGAGCCTTTCCCGAAATCAGGGCTGCTGTGTGATTGTTGTCACCTACGATCCGGAGGTCTCGGAAAATGCCGATGTGGGTTTCAGAATAAGGGACGGTGTGCCGACAAAAGGAGAATTATCCGCCTTTAATGCTAAAAGTTTTAATTTTTTTTGTTGAACATTAAAGCCTAAAATCACACAATTAAAGCCTCCGCATAGACTGTATTGAATAAAGAGGATACTTCAATACATTTTGGGAGGTACAATATATGGCTGATAGATTGACTCCGGGAGCGACACCGAACCCGGTTTCAGTACAACATGATAAGCCCAGCAAGGAAACCGTATGCATCCATACCAGGAAAGTCTATGATTCCTGTAAAGATAAAGACTGTATAGAAGATTTACGTGTTTATCTGGATGCGCCCTCACAGGCCATTGTGGCCAATTCAATAGGGGTAAGAGCCCGTTCGGCAGAGCTCCTATATGTGGACGTCAATGTGGAGGAGGTTACCTTCAACAGAGGCCAGTATGCAGTTGATTGCAGGTTTTTCTACAGGATAAAGGGCGAGGCCTACGCACTGTCCAATAAGTGCGCAGATATAGCTGGACTTGCCATATTCGACAAAAGAGTCATCTTATTTGGAAGCGAGGGAAATGCAAAGATATTCAGCTCACGCACCGTTCCCTGCGGACCTCATACCCTTGCGAAGACAAACATGCCTATTGCCGTAGTTGAGGCTGTTGATCCGATAATTCTCAACCTGAAACTGGCGGACGCATGCGAATGCAATCCCTATGATTGCGAATGCACAGATATTCCCTCCTTCATAAGTGACGCATTCTGCGACAACCTGGTGCTCTCCGGAGACTCCAAAAGGGTCTATGCCACCCTGGGGCAGTTCACCATCATAAAACTGGAGAGGGATTCACAGCTTGTTGTGCCGGTTATCGACTACTGCCTGCCCAGCAAGGAGTGCATAGGCTCCACAGAAAACGATCCCTGCGATCTTTTCAAGAAGATAAAGTTCCCGGTGAACGAATTTTTCCCGCCGGATCAGCTGTGCGACGATTAAGTACATATGTAAACGCGGCAAGCAGGAGGAAAAACCTCCTGCTTGCCGCATTATAGAATTATTAGATTTAATCAACAAACGGGGAAGGAAACTCCAGGTTGTCCACAAATACATCCTGAAACTGGGAGTCTGCGGCAAGCTCAAGGTATTCCACGGATTTGGATATGCCATAGGCTCTCTTATACTCGGTATTGCTCATTGCAACCAACCTTGCTCCCTGGCCCGCGGCATTGCCCACAGCCTTGACCTTGCCCTCCAGCCGGGGCGGGATAAGACCAATACCACAGGCACTCTTCGGAGACATATAGCTTCCGAAGGCACCGGCTATCATTATTGACTTAATATCATTTACATCCGTGCCCAGCTTAATGGACATCATTTGAATTCCCGCTGCCATCGCACCCTTGGCAAGCTGCACCTCCCGAACATCCTTTTGAGTGAATACAATTTTTTCACCGCTGCCGGATTCCTTTTCATCGGCAAGGAGGAAACAGCGCAGACCATCAATTACTTCAATATATTTGTTATAAAGGGAACCTTCTGGGGAGGTAATTTCATCTCCCATGAGGAGCCTTCCTCCCGAGTCCACAAGACCAACGCGGACAAGCTCTGAGACCAGGTCGATTATTCCCGAGCCGCATATGCCCCGGGGCTTCACATCACCTATGACGCTGTAGTCCAGCTTGCCGTCTTTCAGGGTAATATGGTCAATGGCGCCTTCGGCACCCCTCATGCCATGGGTTATAACAGCTCCTTCAAAGGCCGGGCCCGCTGCCGTTGAGCATGCTATGAGCCTGTTCTTGTCACCCAGCACCATTTCACCGTTAGTGCCGATATCTATCATAAGAGTCAGCTCATCCTTTTTATCCATTTCTACGGCAAGGGAGGCGCCCACCGTATCGGCTCCCACAAATCCGGCGATATTCGGCAGCACCGAAATACGGGCGCAGGGGTTAACGTTAAATCCGTAGTCCGATGCATTAACAGTCACTGGCTCGGTAATGGCTGCCGTATAAGGGGCATAGGCCAGGGAAGCAGGGGAGATACCCAAAAACAAGTGATGCATGCATGTATTCCCCACAACTGTAATAAGATATACACTTTCAGCTTTTTTTCCGGCTTCCTTCAGGCATTTATCGCACAGCTCGGAAAGGGCCCCTCTTATGTCCTTTGCCATGGCTTCATGGCCGTTTTCTATGGCGTATTTTGTTCTCATTATCACATCGGCGCCATATTTGACCTGGGGGTTTAAAAGGCTTGCCTGAGTGAGGGACCGGCCGGTCTTCAGGTCTATGAGATACGCGGCCACAGTGGTGGTGCCTATATCATATGCAAGGGCAAACATATCGCTTTGGGGAGGCTTGACATCGATTATATCCCTGTTAAAAAGCATGACCTCCACAAGATAATCGTTATCCTCCAGTATTTTATAGAGATTTGCTGCCACAAGGGGATTTGGAGTAATCTCACCTTTATCAAAGCCCAGCTTATCGGCTACGGCTTCAGTGAGTCTTTCCCAGCAGGAACGCAAATCCGATGTGGAAGGCTGGGGCACATTGACGGTAACGGAATATACCATGCTTTCCAGCTTGACCTCTCTCTCTAACCCGCCCATTAGAATTCTATGGCCTTCGTCCTGCTTTGATATGTCCACGACCAAATCCGAGTTAATCTCGGTCTGGCAGGCAAGCACGGTTTTTTCCTCGGCTCCATCAACGATTCTCACCTTGCATTTGCCGCAAACCCCGCGGCCGCCGCAAGGCGCATCGATTTTTAATCCGGCTGTTATCAGGGCCTGCATAACCGTTGTTCCAGGCTCCACATCCACGGAGATATTCTGGGGTTTAAATAAAATATTCATATCAACACTCCCAAATTTGATTGACTGAAAGCAGGGCAGGGGACAGCTCGTTTTGCTTTTGCTCACTTAAACAGATAGCATCCGACATATGTTATTGTCCCTTTGCCGTGGTTGTACTTAATATTATTCTTTGTACACAAATCGCTTATAAATATACCATAGCCCTCCATGGGTACTATCATTTTGTCCGGAAAGCGGCAGGGCTCATCGGGATATGTGCATTCTTTGCAGATTGTGCAGCCCCCGGCGCCAAGAGCCAGCAGCTCACCGGAATGGTTTTCCATTAGGAATTCGTAGAACTCGGAAAAGGTCTTTTTGTGCTTTTCCGAGGTTTCAAGCATGGCTTCCGAGTCAAAATCGTCCTCCAGAACTCCTGTGGTCTGCACGATAATACCTCTGCTGAACTTTTTCACCTTTTCGGCGCACTCCTCCAGTGTGCCGCAGGCTGGGGGACAGGCCCAGTTGGTTCCGTATGCATGGCAGGTATTTGCCTCACACATCTTTCTTACCTCGGGCAAAAGCTCAATCGTTTTAGGGTCTAATGGCGCGGCAAGGGTGAAGCCGGCCTTCAGTGCCTGTTCAATAATTTTTTCTGTATCCATTTAATTCATCATCCATTCTCAAAGTAAGGAAAAACCGTCAAAGCGGCATCAATTTTTACCGGGAATAACCCAGGATATAATATTAAAGATTCTTATTATCAGTATACATCAGTCTTTGATATTTGTAAATTGTTATGATATAATTATTGCTATACTATAAGGAAGTTTTCTCCTTTTTATATGCTCTTTTTTATTCTCCGAAAGGATGTTATTTTATATGTTTAAAAGAAGAGTTGAGGATTCAGGTAAAAGTACTGTGGGCAGCTTTGCCTTCAAGATATTTTTTGTACACATCCTTAATGTGCCGATAATGCTTGTGCTGGCCATGCTTATGGTTAATATTAAATCCCTTGGCATTGAAATACCTGAGGACACTATTCAACTTATTATCTTTTTGTTCTGTTTTGTGTTTTATGTACTGTTTGTCTATATTGAAGCCTGGAGGACAGGGGAGAGGGATCACAACCTGGTTTTATACAGCAGGATAAAATACAATAAATTCAAGGCTCTTTACGCGTCTGCCGTTTCACAGATTCCCGGCTTTGTTCTGTCGGTTCTGCTGCTGATTACCGGCAGCTTTAATATGCAGAAATTTGCGCGATATTTTTATCTGAACTTCATATATCCCATCTCTTATTTTGATGCCGAGCCCTATAATATGAAAATCGTTTATTTCATCCCGATACTGTTTGCCGTTATCCCAGCTGTTCTGGGCTATTTTCTCGGTTACAGTGGTATAAGGATTTTGGACAGGCTGATGTTTGTAAACACAGGGAACAGGGATAAAAAGGACCTGCGGTAATCTGTGCATTTAAATAAGAACGATTGCGTGAATATGCCCTTTTAACTCCTCATAAGTATAAGGCAGGACGGCTTTATGCTCTGCTTTTAACAGCACGGGCTTTAAAACAGTCTGCCGAGGAGAAAAGGGGATTTATATGAAAAGGGCTTTCCGACGTTTTTTCAGACCAAGACCACAATTCCGACTGCGCAGATACTTTGCCTTTTTTCTGATACTTGTAGGTTTAATTATATGCATAAAAGCATGTTTTGCGCCAGTCCAGGCGGGGGGCTATATGGAGAGAAGCCCCCTCGTCCTTGTCATCGACCCGGGACACGGAGGCGCCGATGGTGGCGCCAATGTGGGCAATGTATTTGAAAGCAGCCTAAATCTCTCCATTGCCCTGAAGCTGGACAGTATTATGGGGCTTTTTGCCGTACCTACGGTGCTCACAAGGACAGGCGAGGACATTGAGTATCCTCCGGAGGCAAATACAATCAGAGCCAAAAAGGTTTTCGACACAAAAAGAAGAGTAAAGCTGATTGAATCAATTCCCAACAGTGTTTTAATCAGCATACATCAAAACAAGTTTCCAGACGATTATCCCCATGGCGCCCAGTCATTTTATTCAAGAAATCCGGGAAGCGAAGAGCTGGCAAAGAATACTCAGAAGCTTCTTGTCAAAATCCTGGATCCGCAAAATAAAAGGGAAGCCCGGGAAATATACAGCGGTGTATATTTGATGAAGAGCGTCAGCTGCCCCTCAATTTTGGTTGAATGCGGTTTTTTGTCAAATCCCAGGGAGCTGGCACTGCTCCAAACTGAGGAGTACCAGACAAAAACCGCAGTCTGCCTGTCAGCTGCTTTTTTAAATACCTGTGACATTCTGGAGGAAGTTAATGGCAAAGGCTAAGACTGTGTTTTTTTGCACAGAGTGCGGCAATGAAACACCCAAATGGCAGGGGCAGTGCCCTGCCTGCAAGGCCTGGAACTGTATTGTTGAGCATGAGGCCGCCCCAAAGCAAAAATCAACAGGGAGGACGGGCAGCTCGTTTTTAACCAGACCCCGTCCCATAAAGCTTTCAGAGGTGGAGCTTACAGGTGAAGCCCGCTTCAATACCGGTATGCAGGAGCTGAACAGAGTGCTGGGAGGCGGCGCTGTCAGAGGCTCCCTGGTATTGGTCGGAGGCGCGCCAGGTATCGGTAAATCCACCCTGCTTTTACAGCTTTCCGGCAACTGCGCCGCGGACGCCGGCATCTTATATGTAACGGGCGAGGAATCCGGAAGACAGCTTAAAATGAGGGCCATGCGGCTCGGACTTGACAGCAGCAGGATAATGATCTATGCCGAAACAAATCTAAGTGACATTCTTGATACCGTTCATGAGAATAAACCTGATATACTTATAATAGATTCAATACAAACTCTTTATAATGACCAGTTGGATTCATCCCCCGGCAGTGTGGGACAGGTTAAGGACTGCACCCTCTCCCTTATGCAATTGGCAAAGAGCGAAGGTGTGACGGTTTTTATTGTGGGCCATATAAATAAAGAAGGCTCCATAGCGGGGCCTAAGGTGCTCGAGCACATGGTGGATTGCGTCTTATATTTTGAGGGGGAGCAAAACGCAGCCTATAGGATTCTTCGCGCGGCAAAAAACAGATTTGGATCCACAAACGAGATAGGCGTGTTTGAAATGACTGAAAGAGGCCTGGTGGATGTTCCAAACCCGTCTGAAATGCTGTTGTCGGGCAGACCTGTAAATACTCCAGGTACCTGTGTTGCATGCGTTATGGAGGGTTCAAGACCCGTGTTGGCTGAAATCCAGGCCCTTATAACTACTTCCACCTTCAATGTGCCCAGAAGGAACTCCAACGGAATAGACTATAACCGGGCTATGCTGCTGCTTGCGGTTCTGGAAAAGCGCGGCGGCCTGAAGATGGCAAACAGCGATGCCTATATAAACGTTATCGGAGGCCTTAGCATCAATGAACCGGCTGCGGACCTGGCAGCGGTTCTGGCCATAGCTTCCAGCTACCTGGACAAGCCGGTGGGGGACGATATGGCGGCAATAGGGGAGGTGGGGCTTACCGGAGAACTCCGCTCCGTATCTTTTGTAGACCAGAGAATATCTGAAATTAGCAGACTTGGGTTTAATAAGTGCATGCTGCCTGCCCGCGTCAAGGGAAAATATAAGGCAGTAAAGGGGCTCGAAATTATTCAGGTTAATACGGTGCGTGAGGCCCTGTTGCGAGTATTCGGCACCAAATAGCTGGAAACAGGGGTATATATGATACTATATAACTAGATGAGTTTTATCATTTTTGTCTGCTTTCCTTGTTTTTATTCTTTTTAATATAATGTACACAAGCATTGCCTTTTGATGTCAGAGAATTTACGGATGCGGCGCGCTCCAGTGTGCATACGCCGTCTTTCTGGTATACACAGTCACTGGTACAAGCAATATAACTCATAAATATCTCCATTCTGCCAATCGGCTTTTATGAGCAATGCACTCCGAACTGATATGGCTCGGTTGATATTATTATTCTTAACGGATAGATGAAAAATATAAAATGATCGGACACTTTGTTAAAACGCCAAATTTGCCTGAAAACCGGGTAAAAGCAGTGTTTTTAGGCGAAAAATATGCTCAATTGTCTTCAGCCCTCAACAATATGGGCATAATGACCATAAATATTAAGGCTAATTATGCAATTTCGCCAAATGTAAGTTATCACGCGGATATGTCGATATTTCATGGGGGCAGAAACCAGATAATCCTGTCAAAACACATAGACGGCATATCCCAGCTGTGTGATAAGCTGAAAAAGATGGGTTTTAATATAACTATTACAGATAAGCCCGATGGTGAAAAGTATCCCGCAGATATCCAGCTAAATGCATGTCTGCTGGGAGATTTACTTTTTCATAAAAAAGGCTGCACCGATGCCAATATCATGGATTTGGCTGCAGCATCAGGCTGGAGATATATTTATGTAAATCAGGGATACACTAAATGCTCCATATGTGTTCTGGACAAAAAGCACATAATAACATCGGACATGGGAATACACAAAAAGGCCCTGGACGCGGGCGTGGAAAGCCTTATAATCAGTCCGGGCCAAATTAGGCTCGAGGGCTATGATACGGGATTTATCGGCGGAGCCTGCGGAAAAATCTCAAAACATGAAATCGCATTTACCGGAACATTGAAGCATCATAGTGACGAAAAGAGGATTCTTGAATTTATAAAATCAGCCGGATTAGAGCCGGTGTTCCTGACAGAGGAGCCTATATACGACGTGGGCTCAATAATCCCTATAATTGAGGGTTAAAAGGATCAATCATTGAACAAAATTTTTATTTTGTTCAATGATATGCAGAGTGCATATTTGCATTATCTATGCAAACCAAAGCTGTCTAGCTCTTCCCTGTGCTCCCGAAACCGCCTCTGTCAGTCTCGTCCAGACTCTCGGTTTCTATAAACGTCACATCCTGCATTCTGGGCATGATACGAAACTGGCATATCCTGTCGTTTACATGTATTTCAGTGTCTCTTGTGGCCAGTACGGGCATTTTCCAGATATCGTTTGTGCCGGAATAGCTGTTGTCTATAACGCCCATAGAGTTTGTCTGGAGAATTCCCCAGGTTTTAAAGGTGGAGCTTCTGGGCACCACATGAGCCTCATAGCCTTCGGGAAGCTTCATGGAGACACCAAGGGAGATGAGCCTGCTCTCCCCTTTTTTAAGCTTCACATTTTCGGCAGCCCTCAAATCTATCCAGTCGCCCACCTTAATGCTCTCAATTTTCTTCAAATCCTTGTTGTGATATTTAATAAGTATCTTCATATATACCTCTTCCCCGGATAATATAATCTTTAAGGATGTTCAAAATGGATTTAAGCAATATAAATACTATAAAAACGCTTCTTAGCAATCATGGAATTCGCCTTTCAAAATCCCTGGGGCAAAATTTCCTGACGGCTCCATGGGTTCCAAAAAGAATCGTGGAGGCTTCTATGGTAGACGATGAAACCGGCGTTCTGGAGATAGGACCGGGCATTGGGGTATTAACCAGGCAACTCGCTGAAAAAGCCGGTAAGGTCGTTGCGGTAGAAATCGACAAAAAGCTCATTCCCCTTCTGGAGGAAACTCTCATGGGCTGTGAAAACGTGATAATAATAAACGATAATATACTGAAAATCAATATTTCCGCTCTTATGAGTGAGGCTTTAAAGGGCTTTGAGCCTGTTGTGTGCGCAAACCTGCCCTATAATATTACTACTCCTATTCTCACCGCTCTCATCGAATCGGGATGTTTCAAGAGAATAACCGTAATGGTGCAAAAAGAAGTGGCCGGGCGCATCTGCTCAGAGCCCGGGACTGCTGAATACGGCTCATTTACCGTATATATAAACTATCACTGTGAGCCTGAAATTCTTTTTAATGTTTCACCGGACTGCTTTATACCAAGACCTAAAGTCACATCCAGCGTTATAACCCTGATAACAAAGGAAAAACCGGACTTTGTAGAAAATGAAAAGCTGTTTTTTCAGGTTGTCAGAGCCGCTTTTGCCCAGAGGCGAAAAACCCTTGTCAATTCTCTGTTTTCGGTTTTCGGCAGCAAGCTGGAGAAGACGATGCTGGTGGAGATTATAAAAGCCTGCGGGTTTAATGAGAACATACGAGGTGAGATACTGGGAATCTCCGAGTTTGCTGCAATATCAAACAAAATAGGAAAGGCTCTTGACCGTGATTAATGTCCACTTAATAAAAGGCATTAATCAGCCGGATCTGAAAACTGCAAAAAAGACGGGGCGTAGTCCCGTCCTTTTTTACTGGCTATTCGGTTTCATCGGGAATCTCTAATCTTTTTGGCTTCCCATAGTCCTTTCCGAAGGTTTCCACTCTGATGGATTGAACATAAATCTCATCCCGGGGTACCTTGTTTTCGTCCACATCCATTTTAGATATTTTCTGCACATGTTCCATGCCCCGTATGACCTTTCCGAAAATGGCGTAATCTCCATCCAGATTAGGTTTATATGTCAATGTGATGTAAAACTGGGTGCTGGCCGAATTATAATAGTTCTTTTCATTTCCCGGTTCCCCCACCGTCCTGGCCATTGCCACTGCTCCCACCTCATGGGACAAATCGTTTTTGGAGAAATTGTTGTTTGGAAATTCCCCCTCTATATAGAAACCGGCATGATTTTTGTCCGGATTCTCCGCCGATTTTCCCATCTGGATGACAAAGTATTCCTCGATTCTGTGTACGGGCGTACCGTCGTAAAACCCGGAATTGGCCAAATCTATGAAGTTTTTTACGGTATTGGGGGCCTTATCCGGATACAGCCTTATTTTGATCTCCTTACCGTTGCTGAATACCAGTGTGGCTATGGGCTTTCTCTCCCCCAGGGTCACACAGGCCGAGGTCATAGTCAGGATAACAGCCAATAGCAGTATGATTGATATATGGCGGACTTTTTTTGTTTTCAAGACACAAACCTCCAAAACAGCGGACTTATAATAACAAAAATTAATATATCATAGTATGTTGAAAAATGCAACGAAACAAATCACGGATTGGAAGCTGTTTTATCAATATGAAAATTAACAAAAACGGCACTTATTTAACAAAAAAGCAGCTGTTTTTATAAAAAATAGATGAAAAATTAGACAAAATTATAATTCTAAAATATTCTATTGTTAATATTGATACAGATTGTTATAATAACAATAATGTCCATATCATATTGTCATTATTTATTAAGAAAGATTGGTACGATTATGGAACTTACAAAAAACATTCATATTATAAATTGGATAAACGAAATACGGGAACTGACATCACCGGATAAGGTTGTCTGGAT
This sequence comes from Clostridiales bacterium, assembly GCA_012520295.1. Lineage (GTDB taxonomy): Bacteria > Bacillota > Clostridia > Oscillospirales > Oscillospiraceae > JAAYOP01. Next base: position 16,130 of record JAAYOP010000103.1, read on the forward strand.
TGACGGCTCTGAAGAGCAGCTGGACGAGCTTCGCAATGAAGGATTTGCAACCGGCGAGATGATTGAGCTAAATCAGGAAAAGCTGCCCGGGTGTACTCTTCACCGCTCTGCTGTCAACGATGTGGCCAGAGTCGAGGAAAGAACCTTTATCTGCAGCAGGACCCAAAAGGACGCGGGCCCCACAAACAACTGGATGGCTCCCGATAAAATGTACGCAAAGCTTAAAGCCCTCTATAAAGGCTGCATGAGGGGACGTACTATGTACATAATCCCCTACTCAATGGGGGTCATCGGCTCCCCATTTGCCAAATACGGAATTGAGATTACAGATTCCATATATGTGGTGCTGAGCATGGCGATTATGACAAGAATTGGCAGGGAGGTTCTGGACGCCCTTGGTGATTCCCCGGGTTTCATCAAAGGTCTTCACGCCAAGGCCGACCTGGATCCGGAAAACAGGTATATAACCCACTTCCCTGAGGATAATACTATTATGTCTATAAATTCCGGATACGGCGGCAATGTTCTGCTGGGCAAAAAATGTTTTGCCCTTCGCATCGCCTCCGTATTGGGCAGAAGAGAAAAATGGATGGCGGAGCACATGCTTATCCTGGGTGTTGAAACTCCCCAGGGCGAAACAAAATACATTTGTGCCGCCTTCCCCTCCGCCTGTGGAAAAACCAACCTGGCCATGCTTGTCCCGCCCGAAATATACAGGAATAAAGGCTATAAGGTCTGGTGTGTGGGAGACGATATTGCCTGGCTCAGAGTCGGCAAGGACGGACGGCTGTGGGCAGTCAATCCCGAGTATGGTTTTTTCGGTGTCGCTCCTGGAACCAGTGAAAAGTCAAATCCCAATGCCCTTGCCGCCACAAGAAAGAACACGATTTTTACAAACGTGGTCTTAAATCTGGACGATAACACGGTCTGGTGGGAGGATATGGACGACAATCCTCCGAAAAACGCCCTCAATTGGAAGGGTGAGCCCTGGGATCCGTCTGCGGGCGAAAAGGGTGCCCATCCCAATTCCCGTTTCACCGCCCCGGCTAAAAATTGCCCCTGCATATCACCAGAATTCGAATCTCCTGAGGGAGTCCCCATATCCGCTATCGTATTTGGCGGAAGACGCGCCAAAACCGCCCCCCTGGTGTACCAGTCCAGGGACTGGACACACGGAGTATTCGTAGGCTCCATAATGGGCTCCGAAACCACTGCCGCTGCGGCCGGAAAGGTGGGCGTTGTCAGGCGCGACCCAATGGCTATGCTCCCCTTCTGCGGCTACAATATGGGAGACTATTGGCAGCACTGGCTTGATATGGGGAACTATATCACAAACAAGCCGAAAATCTTCAATGTGAATTGGTTCCGGACAAATGATGAAGGAGAATTTATTTGGCCCGGCTTCGGCGAAAATATGCGTGTGCTGGAATGGATACTGGCACGCTGCGAGGACAAGGTGGACGCTGTGGAATGCGCCCTGGGCTATCTGCCAAAGACCGAGGATATCTGCCTTGACGGAACATCTGTAACCCAGGAAGACATGGCTGAGCTTCTGAATGTGGACAAGGGGCTCTGGCGCCAGGAGCTTGAAGAGATAAAGAAGTTCTATTCAAAAATCGGAGACACCGTTCCCGCGGCTCTGGCCGAGGAGTTGCAGAAACTGGAAAGCGATCTGCTATAATTTTGCGGAATTCTCCAAATAACGCCTTTTGCTCTCCTCTTGGTTAAAAATAAACCCACGGGGAGAGCAAAAAGCACTTGACAAATCCCTGAAATATTTTATAATAGTCATCGTCCGTTGCGGGATTGTGTAACGGTAGCACGGCAGACTCTGACTCTGTTTGTGAGGGTTCGAATCCTTCTCCCGCAGCCAAGTAAAACAGCCCTGAAACCCTGGAATTATGCAGGTTCAGGGCTGTTTTATATCCTAATATAATATATAGCCTGCTTTGTAAATGCGTTTATGCATATTTGTATATTAAGAGTAATTAAAGCATTGAAATGTTTCTGGAAATAATATAAAATTTTAATTGCCAAACATAGTGTCAGGATAATTCCAAAATAGCCGTCCGGATACGACTACCCTATCATTAATCGTATCAGAAGCTTAGCTCTTTTATAAAATCTTTACTAGCTGTTTTTATATAATTATAGAATATCAATGTGTCCAATGGTATAATAAAACATATAAACTGGATATTTAACAGGAGCCTGTAATGCGTTTGTTTATAGCGATAAATTTCAATGATGAAATCAAAAAAGAGCTTGTTAACATACAAAACAGGCTTAAAAAATGCGCCCTTCGCGGGAATTTCACTGCATATAACACTCTACACCTCACACTGGTGTTTTTGGGTGAGGTTACAGATAAACTTAATTTGCTGCATAATGTGATGGATAATGTAACAGAAGCCCCTTTTAATATCACCATACGCGGGATCGGCCGCTTTAAAAGAGACCGGGGAGATATATGGTGGGCCGGAATAGATGAAAACAAAAATCTTATCCTGCTGCACAGGCAGCTGAGCAATGCTCTTACAGACGCCGGCTTCTCCATAGATGAAAGGCCCTATACCCCCCATCTTACCCTTGCCCGGCAGGTAAAGCTCCAGACTGGGGTTGACATCGCCGCCATAGGTCGCAATCTGAACATGGATGCCCAGGTTTCAAAAATCAGCCTTATGCACTCCCACCGGGTTAACGGTGTTTTAACATATACGGAGATATATGAAAAGAAGCTACGGAGGCGGGAAAATGTCTAATGAAAGTCACCAAAAGCATGGAGAAGCTCTGGAAAGACTGCTTATTCTCAGATACGCACCTATCGCAATGAAGATGCTCAAAAGCCAGGAGGATATCCCTCCGGGAGCATTGAGGCCGAAGGAGGATATGGGTATGCACCTTGCCCTGTGCCAGGCCTTCGGCATGGTACGCCGCCAGAGAAAGTGCCTAGCCATGCTGAAAGAGGATCACTGGTGCGTGTGGCCACTAATCGGTTTCGGACTTGTGGAATTTGAAGAGGGTACGGATTATTACGACCTGGCGGTGACAGCCAACTTTGTGGAGGACCCCCAGAAGGCCAGGGAGTTTTTTAAAAACCACTATCCCCTGCTTGAGCGCGACAAGTACATTGGCATCGTGCTCTCCCCCCTTGATACTGCCGAATTTGAACCGGACCTGGTGCTGATATACTGTAAGCCTGCCCAGTTGCGGAGCATGCTTATGGCGGCAAAATATAAATCCGGCGAGATTATTAAAAGCGAATTTGACGCGGTGGACTCCTGCGTTCACTCCACTATTCCCTGCCTGAAAACCGGTTCCTACCGCATCACCGTCCCTGACCCGGGCGAATATGAGAGAGGCCTCACCGATGAGGACGAAATGATTTTCTCCGTTCCGGGAGAAAAGCTGGGTGAGCTTGTGGAGGGCCTTGAAAAGCTCAGTGCCTTCGGCTTTGGATATAAAAATCTCTTCATGGAAATGAGCACGGATTTCCCCCGCCCCAAGTTCTATGACGACCTGTTTAAAATGTGGGGACTGGACCAGGGAGAAATCTGGAAAAGATAAATGAGTAATTGTTTATATGGTTGCTTTGAGCATCTTTTAAAAATACAAGGTTTATGTTATTATATCCTCCGGTATTGCTTCGCGCCTTACGGGGAGCGGAAACATATCTGATTTTGACTGGCAATTATTCTCGCCAGAATTATTCATATCAATATTGATTAGTTTTAAATTACGGTGTATAATATGAACTCCGGGCTGCAGCCCGGAAAATTAACACTGGCGGGCGTGGCGGAATTGGCAGACGTGCAAGATTTAGGTTCTTGTGCCATCCATGGCGTGCAGGTTCAAGTCCTGTCGCCCGCACCAGATAATTGCGAAATAAGTCGATTGCTTTGCATTCGACTTATTTGCTTTTATATGGTAAAATATTATGTATGTAAAAGATTATTTATATTTTTGGTTATATCGCTTCAGCGTTATAATTAATAATATGTTTGAAAGGAATGAGTAAAATGAAAAATACAGTATTTGCAACCAAAAAAGTAAACAGGAGGGCGACTATACTATAACCCTCCAAAAAAACGGAGGATAGCAATGTTGCTTAAGTACAACAATTTAACAATTAGAAACGCAACGGTAAATGACGCAGAGCAACTTGCTCTATGGTGGAATGATGGCAAGATAATGGCACACGCAGGATTTCCAAACGGAACAGGTCAAACAACTGATACCATAGCAGACAGTTAAAAAAAAGATACCGATGATACTCATAGGCGGTTTATTATTGAAATTGACAATGTTGCAGTTGGTGAAACTCCCGAAAGCCTTTCATCTTGTTATAGTACATATTAATTACCCAGTTTTGGAAACTTCAAAAATCTTAAGCTCCTTCGCTTCGCTCAGGAGGACATATTGGGGATAACCCTGTTAACTTCGATTTTTACGCAAACACTGATTAAAACACCGATAGCGCCAGGCACAGCCGGCGCTATCGGTGTTTTAAAGCAATATACTATATATGCAGAGCGGCCTGAAATGCGCCGTTGACTGCGGCAGTTATATTTCCGCCCACCGCCTTGGCGTCTCCTACTATGTAGCATTCTGTTTCCGGTACGCAGTGGCGCAGCTCGTCAATAAGGTCATAATTAATCTTCATTCCCACAGCAAGCAGCACGGTGTCCGCTTCAATCTCGAAATTCTTGCCGTCGGGTCCCTTTGCGATTATGCCCTTATCTGTAACCTCCACCAGGGACGTGTTATATTGAACTGTTATCCCCTTCTCGGCGAGTAGCGGTGGAATTTCACTCCTTGAAAACGTGGGCTGCGGCATCATATCGATAAGGCCTGTGATCTCCCTGCCTTCCTCCGCGAAATCATGGGCGGCTTCCATTCCCACTTCGCCTGCTCCTACTACAACAATCTTCTTGCCGACCTTTGAGCGGTACTTGGTTTCGGCATCGGCTGCCCACATAACATTTGGCCTGTCTATTCCGGGAACGTTTGGAATAATTGGATCGGCTCCGATGGCGATTATAAGGGCATCATAGCCTTCAAGCTCAATCATATTTGCGTCTGCTTCCGTATTCAGCAATATTTTTGCCTTACCTGCTTTAACTGCCTTCTGAGCCTGGACATTGAGCCACTTCAGATAGTCCTTCATGTCTATCTTGAGGGGCGGTGCGGCCGCTGCGTTTATACAGCCTGCGATCCGTTCGGATTTCTCATAAACGGTAACATCGTGTCCGCGCTCAATGAGAGTGTGCATAGCCGTAAGGCCAGCGGGGCCTGCGCCAATAACGGCAACCTTTTTCTTTTCCCTGGCCAGGGGAACCAGCCCGTCACGGAGATAGGTTGTCATTCCGGAAATCGGGTTTACGGCGCAGTTAATAACTCTCGGACCGCCCAGGCGCATTGCGCATGCGTTGCAGCGCAGGCAGGGCCGAATATCCTCCGGACGGTTTGCGGCAGCCTTCCGCGGCAAATCGGGATCTGCCATCAGCGGGCGGCACATTGCGATGAAATCGCAGAAGCCCTTTGAAAGGTATTCTTCGGCCAGGTCTACATTCATGATAGAGCCTACCGCCGTCAACAGGATATCACCATGGAAGTAGTCCTTTATTTTTTCCGTCCAGTGGACATTGTAGCCGCGAGGCATTGTATAGCCCTGGAGCCAGTAGCGCATATACCTAAACAGTCCCTCGGAGTGGAGGCCCGCTGAAATGTTGAACATATCCACCCCGTGATCCTTGAGGAGCTTCATGAGTTTCAGGGTCTCTTCAAAACGCATACCGTCCTCGATAATCTCGTCGGCAGAGATACGAAAATCTATGACAAAGTTTTCGCCGCACAGCTCACGGACCTTTTCCACTACCTCAATGGCGAAGCGTGCCCTGTTTTCCAGAGAACCGCCATATTTGTCCGTACGCTTGTTATAGTGGGGGCTGGTAAACTGGGAGATAAGATTGCCGTGTCCGCCGTGCAGAAGGGCGATATCCATTCCGGCGCGCTGCATGCGCTTGCAGGCCATGGCATATTTCATGACCGTCTCGTCGATTTTATTCTGGTCCATCTCAATAGGAATGTGAGGCTCCCGGCCTTCCATGGCCGCACGCATTTTTTCGCTGTCGCCGGGAATCGCGCTTGAAGAATAAGGCAGATGTCCGACGGCTTCGAAGGTTGTGTCCTTACCGTTGTGGTTGACCTCAAGGGAGGCATGGCAGTCAAATTCCTTTGCCATCTCGGCATACCAGGACAGGGGCAATACGCAACGGTCCTGGGACAGGTCAAGCTGGCATTCCTCGTCCTTACACTCGGTAATGTCGATGGAGGAGTTGCCCACATACAGGATCGAAGCCCCGCCGCGGGCGAACATTCTGAACCAGTCCACAAACTGGTGGGTTACCAGCCCATCAGGACTGGCAAGGTTCGGAGAGGGCGGTGCCAGCACAATGCGGTTTTTAAATTCCACGCCTCTAATCTTGATTGGTTTGAAGAGATGCTTGTAGTTGGATCCCATTTCTTTGCTTCCTTTCATCATATATAAATTATTTTATTTGCACCACGATTTCACAACGACGGTTTGCCGGAAGCCGGCATTTATGTCTCCGTTCGGACTTGCTACATTATTTTATATTGATAAGCATGTTTTGTAAAGATATTTAATTAACAGACTAACTAAATTCTCTGCGGTTGTCAAACATATGGTCCATTTTTTTAGGAAGTCTGTCAATGGTAAGTAGTAGTAGCGCTGTGGGAAGCGTTGAAAAGTCTAACGCACCTTTTCAATGCTTTCCATAGCTGTTGGACA
>JAAYOP010000104.1 GCA_012520295.1 Clostridiales bacterium
AGATTAAAGAATAATTATGGGGATTACTGTTCCTTTCATTTGTTAACATCATTAATTTCAGCAAGCTTTTCTGAACAATTTCCCTTGTTATGAAACTTGCCAACGTTTACTTGACACATACGACATTTGCAATCCAATAGAAAAAGTGTTAGAATATAGTATACACGGTGGCTGCTGAGCGTTTTCTTTTTTGAAAATCGTGCTTAATATACTTATGTTTTTTCATAACACCTGAACAAACACAAAAGTTATATAGCCGCGAAACGCGGCTTTTTTATTTATCCAGCAGCCAATTAGTTAAACAGAAAGAGGTGGTATCATGAAGCGTATCAAATACGCCTGTCTGCAGCAAACCATTCACTTTAAGAAAGATGAAGGGCTTGATTCTGCGACCGCCAAAAAGAGGATTAGAGCTGAGCTTGCCCATTTCAAGGTGCAGCTTAAGCGAAGCCAGATAAGATACAAGATTAAGGACGAGATTGTCCAGCCTGATGGCTCTATAATCCTTAAAATAGACAGACAGTTTAATAATTACGATTGCGGAGATTATCTGTCGTAATCAACAAGCCCATATGGTACACACAGGCATGCGCACGGCATGCCTGTAAATCTTTTGCTCACGGGGCGTAAAGCCGTTTTTTAAATGGCTTTACGCCCCGTGAGCTCTGCACTTTTGTACACCTGGCATGTTTGTCTGCACTATGCGCAAAACCGGTGAGTCCCGATTACCACTATCAGAGGACGAGACCATATCCACGCGCTTGTGGCGGTGTTGGGATTAAAATAATATATCGCTCCTCCCGAGGGGTCCCATCCGTTAATGGCGTCCCTTGCGGCCCTATAAGCGCTTTCTGCCACTGGCTGGTTAAACTGGCCATCCTGGAGGCATGTGAATGCTCCCGGCTGGTAGATAACTCCCGCCATGGTATTGGGAAAGGAGGGATGCTTTACTCTGTTTAATACAACGGCTCCCACAGCCACCTGCCCTCTGTAAGGCTCTCCCCTGGCCTCTGCGGATATGAGCCTGGCCAGCAGGTTTACATTGCCGGAGCCGCTGGAGTAAGCAGAGGCATTGATACCCAGAGCGGCTAAGGTCTGTTTGCCCACGATTCCGTCAACCTTCAGACCGTATCTCCTCTGATATTTTTTGACCGCTTCAACCGTCCGGCTGCCATATATCCCGTCAATATTACCAAAATAAAAGGCCTGGTTTTTCAGCCTGGTCTGTATTTCCCGGACAACGCTTCCGGTGGAGCCTCTTTTAAATACCGCTGCGTCAGCTTTCGGAGTCAGCTGTGCAATGGATATGATTATAATATTCAGGGCGAAAATCAACGCCAGAGCGATACATATCTTTTTTCTGGATACCAAAATAAAAACTCCTTTGTACTACAGCATTTCAGTGTTATTGTACGAAGGAGTTTTATAATTTATTCTGTGCCATGTAAGGAATATAATGCTAAATATTTTCTTTTTACATCACTGCCGGTGTATTTACGGGTTGGCGCGGGTTTCCGCCTCGACACGAATTTTTTCCAAAAACTCATCAAGGGATATACAGCCCTTATCACCTGCGCTCCTGTGCCTTACGGAAACGGTGCCCTGCTCTGCCTCCTTGTCCCCCACCACCAGCATATAGGGTATTTTCTGCACCTGGGCCTCTCTTATTTTGTAGCCAATTTTCTCGTTTCTCAGGTCCGTTTCAACCCTGAAGCCCTCGCCCTCCAGCCTTTCGGCTATGGAGAGAGCATATTCCCTGGCCCTATCCGTAATCGGGAGCACCCTTACCTGAACCGGCGACAGCCACAGGGGGAACGCTCCAGCAAAATGCTCAGTCAAAATCGCTATAAAGCGCTCTATAGAGCCGAATACTACACGATGTATCATAACAGGCCTGTGTCTCTCCCCATCTGCTGCTATATACTCCAGCTCAAACCGCTCGGGATTTTGGAAATCCAGCTGGATTGTTCCGCACTGCCAGCTTCTTCCCAGGCTGTCCTCCAGATGGAAATCTATCTTTGGGCCGTAAAATGCCCCATCGCCCTCGTTTATTTTGTACTCCATGCCCATTTCCTCAAGGGCATCCTTGAGGGCTTCTGTGGCATGCTCCCAGTCGGCCTCGTCTCCCATATGGTCCTCGGGCATGGTGGAGAGCTCAACACGGTATTTGAAGCCGAAAAGTGAATAAACCTCGTCAATGAGTTCCACAACGCCCTTTATCTCATCCTTTATCTGCTCTTTTGTCATGAAAATATGAGCGTCATCCTGGGTGAAGCACCGAACTCGCATCAGGCCGTGCAGAGCACCGGAAAGCTCATGGCGGTGGACAATGCCCAGCTCGCCAATTCTCATGGGAAGTTCCCGATAGGAGTGCATCTCCGACTTGTATACAAGAATTCCTCCCGGACAGTTCATGGGCTTGATGGCATAGTCCTTCTCATCGATTTTGGTTGTATACATATTCTCTTTATAGTGGAACCAGTGGCCCGATCTCTCCCACAGTTCACGGTTTAGTATTATGGGCGTGGATATTTCCATGTAGCCGGCCTTTTGATGGATCTCCCGCCAGTAATCCAGGAGCTTGTTTTTGAGTATCATGCCCTTTGGCAGGAAAAACGGGAACCCCGGCCCCTCATCCAGCAGCATAAACAGGCCAAGCTCCCTGCCCAGCTTTCTGTGGTCTCTCTTTTTGGCTTCCTCCAGCCTTGTCAGATACTCGTCCAGCTGTGCCTTTTTAGGGAACGCCGTTCCATATATCCTTTGGAGCATCTTGTTTTTCGCGTCACCACGCCAATAGGCGCCGGTGCTTGAGGTCAGCTTGAAGGCATTGGCCTTGAGCTTGCCTGTGGATATGAGATGGGGACCGGCGCAAAGGTCTACAAACTCCGACTGCCTGTAAAAGCTGATTACGGCATCCTCAGGAAGTTCGTTAATTAGCTCCTGCTTATATGTCTCGCCCATGTCTGACACCAGCTTTAAAGCCTCCTGTCTGGGCAGCTCAAAGCGCTCCAGCTTTAAGTTCTCCTTAATTATTTTTTTCATCTCACCTTCCAGTTCCTCAAGAACCTGGGGGGTGAAAACCGTCTCTGAGTCCACATCATAATAAAAGCCATCCGCGATAGCGGGCCCGATGGCAAGCTTCGTGTCCGGATAGAGCCTTTTTATTGCCTGGGCCAGAACGTGGGAGGCCGTATGCCTGAAGGCAAGCCTTCCTCCCTCGTCCTCAAAGGTCAGGAAGCTTACCTCACAGTCGGATGTAAGGGGATAATCCAGACCATGAACCTCTCCGTCCACCGTTACCGCCAGGGCGGTCCGCAACAGCCCCTCGGATATGTCCGCAGCAACCTGGCTGCAGAGGGTTCCTGACTCATATTCTCTTATACTCCCGTCTTTCAGCTTTACTTTAATCATATCAAAACCACCATTTATCAGTTAAGAGCGGCCTTCACGGCCGCTTTGCCATTGTTTTTTATTATTAACACCATTATCTGTTTATGTCAAGTAATTTCGCCACGCCGTATATGATACCGAACAAAACAGGCTGGTGAACCAGGTATATAATAAACGCTTTGCGCCCAATGGAGGGCAACACGGGCGGTGCTGCCGCATAAAACCATTTGGGAAAGCGCCTGTCCTTTATATATTTGCCCAGCCAGGTCCCGAAAAGGAATACGAATACCCACGGAAATATCGGAAAGTAATCCGCCGAATAAAAGTCGGGATGTGTTATGCCCAGCATCCAGAGATATTTCGATTCCGTGTTCAGATTTCTGACGGCTACCACAGACACGATCAGCAAAAAAACATATATGAAAGGCGCCGCGGTTCCCGGTATCTTATTAAGCAGCTTTTCAGTGAGCCCATAGAACACCATGGAAAAACCGAGGAAATGTAAAACACCAAAATATATCGGCATATCTATCAAATATGTTATACCGGTGATGGCAAGGGCAGCGACTATAACCTTTATGCCTCTTTTTACATTACTTCTTGAAAACCTGGAGGAGACTCCTGACAGAAGTATAAAAAGGCCGGCAAAAATATAATGAAGAAAATCAAATACCGGATTTGTAAAAAGCCATTCCGGCGCGTCCAGAAGCACAACCAGGTCATACAGCAGATGATGAATTACCATCATTATGACGCACAGACCCCGGACGGCGTCAATAAGCTGTATCCTGTCTGCCCTCCTCCCTTCCATCATACGTTAAACCGAAACAGGACCACATCCCCGTCCTGCATCACATATTCCTTGCCCTCGCTGCGGACATGTCCCTTCTCCTTTGCCGCCGCCATATCACCGTCGTTTTTCAGATCCTCATAGGCCACTACCTCGGCTCTAATGAAGCCGCGCTCTATATCGGAATGTATCTTCCCCGCCGCCTTGGGAGCCTTTGTGCCCTTTTTAATCGTCCAGGCCCTGACTTCCGGCTTGCCCGCCGTCAGAAATGAAATAAGACCCAACAGCTCATAGGAGCAGCGTATAAGGCGATTGAGCCCTGTTTCCCTGATACCCAGATCATCCAAAAATAGCTTTTTCTCGTCCTCCTCCAGGGTGGCTATGTCCATCTCCAGGCGGGCGCATATGGGCATCACCCTGGAGTTTTCCCTCTCTGCCAGAGCGTTCAGGTCAAGATAGGGCTTGTTTTCCTCTCTGTTGACATAGCCCTTTTCGTCCAGATTGGCCGCGTATATTACAGGCTTCAGGCTCAGAAGCCCTCCGTCGGACAGCAGTGACAGCTCCTGATCGTTAAACTCAAAAAACCGGGCGGCCTTCCCCTCGCTCAGATGTTCCAACAGCCTCTCAAAAAGATCCGCCTCGGCCAGGTACTTTTTGTCCCCTTTTGAGTTCTTTTTGGCTTTTTCAAGCCTTCTTTCCACCACCTCGATATCCGCCAGCACAAGCTCAAGGTTTAAAATCTCCACATCCCGCAGCGCGTCCGCCTTCTCGTCACCATATAAGTCCTCGTTATCAAAACACCTGACAACATGAACAAGGGCATCGGTCTGTCTTATGTGTGAAAGAAATCTGTTGCCCAGCCCCTCACCTCTTGACGCGCCTTTTGCCAGGCCCGCTATGTCCACAAATTCTATAGTCGCCGGGGTAACCTTCTCCGGCTGGTAGAGCTCTGCCAGCCAGTCAAGCCTTTCATCGGGCACCTTCACAGTTCCCACATTGGGTGTTACAGTTGAGAACGGGTAGCTGGCCGCCTCCGCGCCTGCCCCCGTCAAAGCATTGAAAAGAGTGCTTTTGCCCACATTGGGCAAGCCCACAATTCCCAGTTTCAAATGTGTTTCCTCCCTATATGCATTTCATAAAGATGGGCGGGATTTGCCCCCGCCCATTGCGATATTCACTCATATCCCGTCGCCGGGTGCCGGCTTTTTCGGTCTGTAGGTTTCATCCTCGGGTATATAGCCCTTGAAACCGCCAGGACTGTCCAGAGGAACGTCAAACTCGGGCCGGACTTCTTCCTTCTTTGCTTTTCCGGGGACTTTGTCAGGCAGGGCCCTGTGCTTGCAGACATATTCGAAGGTCTCCCCGTCCATAACCTCATTTTCCAGAAGATAGTTTGCCGTGAGCTCCAGAATATCCATATTCTCTTTCAGAATACTCTCACAGCGCTCATACGACTCGTCTATTATCTTTTTAATCTCATCGTCAATGACCGCGGCAACCTTCTCCGAGTACACCTTTGTGTGACCGAAATCCCTGCCAAGGAAAACCTCGTTGCTGCCGGACTCAAAGGTTACAGGACCCAGCTCATCACTCATGCCGTATTTTGTGACCATGGCACGGGCTATGGCCGTAGCCCTCTCAATATCGTTTGAGGCGCCTGTGGACACATCGCTGAGCACAAGCTTCTCGGCTATTCTTCCGCCCAGGAGAGACACTATTCTGTCCATCATCTCGGTCTTGGAATTGAAGTTTTTATCCTCACTGGGCAGGGAGATGGTCATGCCTCCGGCAACGCCCCTTGGAACAATCGATATCTGATGAACAGGGTCAAGGTTTTCAAGGGCGCTTATCACCACCGCATGGCCCGCCTCATGATAGGCCTTGAGCTTCTTTTCCTTTAAGGAAACAACCTTGCTCTTTTTCTCAGGTCCGGCAATGACCTTTATCAGGGCTTCTTCAACTTCATTCATGCCGATAAATCTTTTTGCCCGCCTGGCGGCAAGTAGCGCGGCCTCATTGAGCAGGTTTTCCAAATCCGCTCCGGTAAAGCCTGTGGTGGTCTTGGCAATCGTTGAGAGATTGACATCCTCGGCAAAGGGTTTGTCCCTGCCGTGGACTTTGAGGATTTCTTCCCTGCCCTTTATGTCGGGAAGTCCCACATATATAATCCTGTCAAACCTGCCGGGACGCAGAAGGGCTTTATCCAGAATATCCTGCCTGTTTGTAGCAGCCATGACAATGACACCTTCATTTGTGCCAAAGCCGTCCATCTCCACAAGCAGTTGGTTAAGGGTCTGCTCTCTTTCATCATGGCCGCCTCCGAGACCTGCTCCTCTTTGCCGGCCCACCGCATCAATCTCGTCAATAAAAATAATAGAGGGAGCTACCTTTTTGGCCTGGTCAAACAGGTCGCGGACTCTGGATGCTCCCACGCCTACATACAGCTCAACAAAATCCGAGCCGGAAATTGAAAGGAACTGAACTCCCGCCTCGCCGGCCACGGCTTTCGCAAGCAGGGTTTTTCCCGTTCCCGGAGGTCCCACAAGGAGAACTCCCTTGGGTATTCTTGCACCTATTTCAATGAAGCGCCGGGGATTTTTCAGAAACTCAACAATTTCCATGAGCTCCTCTTTTTCCTCGTCCGCTCCGGCAACGTCATTGAAGGTTACCTTATTCTTTTCGTTGGAGGCCAGCCTGGTGCGGGCTTTTCCAAAGCGCATCGCTCCCTTGTCGCCGCCTGCTCCCTTGTTGAGTATGAAGTACCACACTACCCCGAATACGACAAATATCAGAATATATGGAACAAAGGTGAGCCACCAGGGCGCCTCCCAGCCCACATCATAGTCATAACCGGTGATAATACCTGCTTCTTCCTGTTGTTCTATAAGCTCGTTCAGGTCCTCATAGAAAATGCTGACACTATAAAGCTTATATGTGGCGGTAAAAGAACCGTTGACAGGTTCTCTGAGGGTGAGGATAAGATTGTCGCCCTCTACAGTAAAGTATGAAACCTTTTCATCATAGAAAAGCTTTTTTACTTCTGAATAAGTCAATGACTGTGTATCATTCTGCGACAGCAGGATGAATATTGTAGCCATGAGGATTACAAATATTAAAACGTAAAATCCCAGGTCCCTCGGTCTGTTCTTTTTATTCAAGCGGTCATCACTTCCTTTTAAGTATGGTCAGTCCGTGTATATCTCAGGTTTAAGTATCCCGATATATGGCAGATTCCTGTATTTCTCCTGATAGTCAAGCCCATATCCCACCACAAACGCGTCGGGAATCTCAAACCCTTTGTAATCTGCCGTTATCGGAATCATCCTTCTCGCCGGTTTATCCAGCAGAGTGCAAAGCCTGAGAGATGAGGGGTTACGGCTTCTGAGGTAACCCATGAGATAATTGAGTGTAAGGCCGCTGTCAAGTATATCTTCTACAATTATCACATCTCTGTTCTCTATATCTTTTTCCAAATCCTTATATATCTTTACCGCACCGGTTGTGACGGATTTGTTCCCATATGATGAAACAGCCATAAAATCAATTTCGCAGCAGATTTTTATCTGGCGGATTAAATCGGCCATAAAAACAAAAGACCCCTTTAATACGCCTATAAACACCGGAAACTTATCCTTATAGTCTTCGTTAATCCTGTCGGCTAAACGGCTGACCATATCCTTTACTTCCTGCTCGGTAATTAAAACGCTTTCTATATCTTTAACCATATTCCCGCTCCAGATTTCATAATACTCAAATTTTTATTCAATACTTCTGAAAATAACTGCCAGCGCATTTTCCGAGCTTTCGGCCGCGTGCCTTGAGCTTATACCTATACCCGGAATTGCAAGCACCTCTTTTTCATCACATATAAGAGGAATTCTATTTCTCTCATAAACAGGTATTTTCAGTTCAATAAACAGCTTTTTAATGGTTTTGGTGCCTTTTCTTCCGAGAAGCTCAATTTTGTCTCCGGCAAGGCGAGGTCTGACAATAATATTACCATATATCTTTTCCTTTTTGAAGAACAAAGTATTTAACGATGTGTGAATTTTCTCATTATTTACGCCGATATCCAGAAAAAACTCCATTCCCAGCTCCGGAATTCCCGTCCATTGGCCCGGTTTCAGACATATCTCCCTAAAACCTTCGTTTTCAGGCGCCTGTGTCGAAAATACTATATCGGCATAATCCCTGTAAACATTTAAACCGCCCGGAAGAGACAGCCTCCCCGAGGGGGACCGGGAGGCGGATAATTTCAATATGCTGTCAATATGCACTGAATTTAGGGATTTGTCAAGTATGGAAGCCACTTTTCTTATTACCCGGGAGCTAATTGAGAAGCTCAGTTCATTGAGCTTTGTGGCTTTCAGCCTGACGGTATTGCCCTCAACTGTCGCCCCCAGAAGAAAATCCTCTGCCATGGAGGACAGAAACTCCTCATCCTTTCTCAGCAACTCGGAATTTGCCGACACGGAGTCGATAAATCCCGGCCAGAGGGACAAAAGCCGGGGCAGCACATTCAGCCTGACCCTGTTTCTGGTGTACACAGGTTGAAAATTGGTTTCATCCTCAATGTGGTCAATATTATTATCGGAAAGGTAGCGCAGTATTTTATCCCTTGTGCACAGGAGAAGCGGCCTTATATATATACCCCTCACGGGGGGTATGCCGCACAGCCCCCTGAGTCCTGCGCCCCGAGCCATATTCATTATAACCGTTTCCGCATTGTCACACGCATTATGAGCTGTGGCCACCCGGGCCGCGCCCGCTTTGACTGCTGTTTTCTCAAAAAAAGCGTATCTCAGTTCTCTGGCAGCTTCCTCAATTCCCATGTCGTTATTTTCCGCGTATTCCTTCACATCCCCGGCTCCGGAATAGAAGGCTATGCCTCTTTTTTGGCAGTACTGCCTCACAAAGCCCTCGTCCCTGTCGGACTGAGCGCCTCTGAGCCTGTGGTTGAAATGCATCACCGCAATTTTATAGCCCCGCTCCGCGGAGGCTTTTATCAACACATCAAGCAGGCACATGGAATCAGCCCCGCCTGATACCGCGCACAGAACCAGCTCGCCGGGCTTTATCATTTGATACCTGTCAATGAATTCAAGAACCGATTTCATTATAAGCGCCCATTTCAATGTCAGAACATTTTTAAACTAATAGAGAGAGTCGTCTGTATGTATCTTATCCACCGCGGTATATGTGGTGTATTCAGGCAGCCATTGAAGCTGGACGGTCCCCGTATTCCCATGCCTGTTTTTCAGTATAATCAGCTCCGCGGTATTGTGGTCCTCCGCTTCCCGGTTGAAATAATCCTCCCTGTAGAGCCCGAGGACTATATCCGCATCCTGTTCCAGAGAGCCGGATTCTCTCAGGTCCGACAAGACCGGTCTTTTTTCCGTTCTCAGGGTGCTGGCTCTTGACAGCTGGCACAGACACAAAACAGGCACATCCAGCTCTTTTGCCATCAGCTTCATCATTCGTGATATTTCACTGACGGCCTGCTGCCTGTTCTCCGCGCGGGAGCCGGACTGCATAAGCTGCAGATAGTCTATTATTATAAGCCCCAGATTTTCAATTCGCCTGCACTGGGCATTCATTTCCGATACCGTTATCATAGAATTATCGTCTATCATTATACCCGTTTTGCTGAGGGAGGCGGCGGCTGCGGCTATCCTGCGCCAGTCCTCCTGGCTGAGCCTTCCTGTCTTTAGCTTCTTGCTGTCAACAAAGGCCTCGCTGGAAAGGAGCCTCATAACCAGCTGCTCCTTTGACATTTCCAGGTTAAACATTGCCACCGTCTTCCCCGAGCTTTTCGCGGCGCTGAGCGCAATATTCAGAGCAAAACTGGTCTTGCCAACACCTGGCCGGGATGCCAGGAGAATCAGGTCGGAATTATTCAGGCCCATTATGGTATTGTCAAGCTCCGCGATGCCTGTGGGAATTCCCGGTATGGCACCGTCATTTTTCGCCAGCTCGCCCAGCTGCCTGTAAACATTGCCCACAATCGTCGATACGGGCTCAAGGCCCCCGTCGCTTTTTCCCTGACGTAGGGCGTATATCCTGCGCTCCGCCGCCTCCAGAACATCCATAGCCTCCCCTTCGCCCTCGGTTATCATGGCGCTTATTTCGGAGGCCGCCTCGGCTATGCCGCGCAGCAGAGCCTTGTCCTTGACAATCTTTGCATAGAGCATCACATTTGCCGCAGTGGGAGTGATTTTCATAAGCTCTATGATATATTGCTTTGAGTTATTCCTGTATACACCGCTCAGCTGCATCTGGTTAATCAGCGTGACAGGGTCTATTTCCATGGAGTAGTTGAACATGTGGCAGATTACTTCATAGATTTCCCTGTTGATATCGATATAGAAGTCCAACGGTTTCAGCAAGGACATAACTTCCGCAGCGCAGCGCGGATTTATCAGGATCGAGCCTAAAACCGCCTGCTCACCCTCGGTGCTGTGCGGCATCTGCCTTGATAACAACTCATCCATAAGGTTTAATCCCACTCCATTTTAATGATATTTACTCCTGGCGGACTCAACGTTCAGAGTTGATGCTAGTGTTTTTCTTCGGTTATTAGGACATTTATTGTACCTGTGATCTCATGGCCCAGCTTGCATTTCACTTCATAGGAACCATAGGCCTTTATAGGCTCGCTCTGAACTATATCCTGCTTTGCTATGGAGATATTGTGCTGCTCCAGCAGAGCCTCGGATATCTCCTTTGTTGTCACGCTGCCGAACAGCTTGCCGGAGCTTCCCGATTTTGCGGATATTTTTACAATACAGCTTTTGAGCTTTTCTGCGGTTTCCTTTGCCTGCTGTATTTCTTTTTCTATCTGTGCCTTCTTCGCCTTTTGCTTCATTTTGTGGATATTCATGTTTTCAGCCGTGGCAGCCACAGCCAGTTTTTTCGGGAACAGATAATTGTTGAAATACCCGTCGGACACATTGACCAGGTCACCCTTCTTTCCCAGAGACTTTACATCCTGCTGCAGTATAACTTTCATTATAATAAACCTCCCACATCATTATTTTCATAGCCTTATAATGGAGCTACCACCCCGGCGCAGTACTGCCATGGTCACGCAAGTGCTTTACGCGTATAAAACCATATTCGCCAGAATAATAACCATATCTTAATATAATCACTCACTCGATTTGATGACCTTTGAGCATGAATCAATGGCCGAATAGAGTTCCCTCAATACATCTCCCATGGATTTCCCGGTAATCTGAGCTCCCGCCATGGAGGTGTTTCCTCCCCCTCCCAGTTTTTCCAGTATGACCTGAACATTTATGTTTCCGAGAGATCTGGCGGATATATTTATGCTGTCTGTATCCTCGTATACCACAAAGGAGGCCTGGATACCGATAATATCCAGCATCTCGTCGGCCGCCTTGGCGGCAATTATCCTATCCTGCCTTCCCTCGGGCGCCGAAATGAGAATGCCATCCCTGTACAGCTCGGCCTGCTGTATTATGGCGTACTTTGCCTTAGCGCTGGCCATATCCACCCGAAAGAGCTTTTTAACCTCCATAACATCTGCTCCCGCCCGCTTCAGAAAAGCGGCGGCGTCAAAGGTTTTGCTGCCGGTTCTCACCGTGAAGTTTTCCGTATCCAAAACTATTCCCGCCATCAGGGCCTCAGCCTCAACCTTAAGAAGGTCGGAGGGCTCTGCCAGGTACTCAAGCAGTTCTGCAACCAGCTCACTGGAGGAGGAGGCATAGGGCTCGTGGAAGTTCAGGTCGGCATTTGCGATGTATGTGGCCGCCCTTCTGTGGTGGTCTACCACCGCCACCTGGTTGCAGGATGCCAAAAGGGACTCCGACTCTACCTGTTCCGGCCTGTTGGTATCCACAACAATCAAAAGGGTCTTACTGTCGGCAAATAAAATCGCGTCCTCTTCCGTGATGAAAACCTCTTTATATTCCGAAAGTACCCGCAGCTTTTCCACAACGGCCTCAACAAGGCTTGTACTCCTGTTATATACAATCTTTACAGGCTTCCCGTATTTCCTCGCCAGGCAGCACAGTCCGGCAGCCGGACCAATACAGTCAAGATCCGCGTACTTATGCCCCATAATGATTATCTTGGATGCTCTCTCCATCAGCGCCCCCATTGCGCTGGCCATTATCCTGGACTTTACCTTTGTCCGCCTCTCCAGTCCTGAGGTATGGCCGCCATAGAATTCAAAGCTTTGTTTGTTTTTTATGACCGCCTGGTCGCCGCCTCTGGACAGGGCCATCTCAATGCTGAGCTTGGCATTTTGAAAGCTCTCGTCAAGACTTGAGGCGTCCTTTCCTATTCCGATGCTGACCGTCGCGTTTACGCCTGAGGGATTGCGAACCTGATGCATGTCATCAATGAGAGAGAACTTTTCGTCTATAAAACTCTGAAGATATCTTTCTTCAAATATAAATACATATCTGTCCCGATCAATTTTTGAAATATAGCCGTTTGCCCTGGAGGACCAGTCGCTAATTCTCATATCAATGGCGGCAAGGAGTGAGGACTTCGCCGTGTCATTGAGGTTCTTAAAAAGGTCGTCATAATTATCCAGTATTATGATGGAGACCACCGGCCTTGAGAGCGCATACTCATTCTGGAGATGCACATACTCGGTAATGTCTATCCAGTATAAAACGCCCAGATATGATAAGGAGCCCGAGCCCGAATCCACAATACGCAAAATATTGCCATATACCCTGTAATACCGGCCTGAAAGGAAAACATAGTCCGGCGACATCTCCTTGCCCTCGGTGAGCCATTTTGTATTAAGGGAAGGAACCATATCCGAGAGGGACACCTCAAAAAGATGTTCCCGGTCTTTTGTTATGGCAAAAAAGCTTTCATTGCTCCATATAACCCTGCCGTCCTGGATATTGAATATCACCATGGGCAGAGGCATATTCAGAAGGGTATCCTTTGTCTGGGTATCCAGGTTTAAAGTCACCGACTCTATATATCGAAGCAGCTCCTGCTGCCTACGCTTTCCGGATATTAAAGAGTATATCATCAAGGCGATAACGATAACAGCCTCCACAGCGGCAAGTATCCTGTTGCCAATCAGCAACCCGGCTATTACGAAAATCACCAAAAATACGAAATAAAGCCGCATTGACGGCCTGAGCATTCTAGCGATTTTTTTCCTCTTATTCAAATCTAAGACCAATCCTTCCGTTTCTCAGGCAATATGAGCATGTTCCCTGAGGCAATGAATACCAAAGGCACATTTCTGGAATTTACATTATATCAAATCAGTGTAACAATCACAACCAAAACCAATATTTTTATTCGGTATTTGTTCTGCGGTTGTCAAACATATGGTCCATTTTTTTAGGAAGTCTGTCAATGGTAAGTAGTAGTAGCGCTGTGGGAAGCGTTGAAAAGTCTAACGCACCTTTTCAATGCTTTCCATAGCTGTTGGACAA
>JAAYOP010000105.1 GCA_012520295.1 Clostridiales bacterium
AGTCCGAGAACGCAGTCCGGTTTATTGCGAATTGTCTCTGCGATTAAATCGGCCGCATACTTGCTCATTTCAGCGTAGGTTTCTTTTATAATTATTTCCATAATAAAATCTCCCAGCCTTAAAATATTATATAGATATCTATGATAACTGCAGCTTTTTTAGGAGCAGAGAGCCTCAAGAAGTTTGTCGGTATCTATGCTCTCATTCATGTTCAGCCTCTTCATGGCGTAAAGGCTCTGGGGGAGTCCCTTTATAACGGTATTTATACCTCTTTCCACAGACAGTGTGACCCGGACGCCCAGGTCCGTCAAAACAGCCTGGGAAAGGATGTCATATTGGCCGTTTGGAAAAGCCAGGGAGTCCACATGAATTCCCAGGTTTTCACATATTTCCGCGCTGCTTTTTAAAAAATCCTCTTTCAGGACGCGGATATAATCATTTTCATCTTCCTTTTCAAGCTTCAGAATGCTTGTCCTTGCGGCGCCTTTCTCAAAGGGCTGCCACCTGTGCATATCGTAGGTGTGGCTTTGGATGGAAACAAGGCCCGAGTCTACCATCTCCCTGGCCTGCTCATAGTCAAAATGGGGTATTATGGGGTAATCCGTGTCCCTGTAGAAGCTTTTCCCGACAGATGAGCCGATTATAAATATGGTGGCTTTCATATTATATTTTTCCAGAATGGGAAATGCAAGCTCATAGTTGCTCAAATACCCGTCATCGAAGGTTATTAGCACCGGTTTGGGGGGAAGCTGGCCGTTTCCGTCTACATATGAAACCAGCTCCTCAATGGAGATGGCGGTATAACCGTTCTCTCGCAGGGCTTTCATATGCGCTTCAAAGGTTTCGGGGGTTGTGGTTGTGGTATCGTTTCCCTCGTAGTCAAGATGGTGATACATCAATATGGGAACTCTTGCCGTATAGTTCTCTGCCGTTATTTCGGGCACTTCCAGAAGTGTTTCCAGATATGAGGCTACGTTTTCTTTTGTCACATATACTCCGAAATCCTCCGGAACATAGACCCGGTCATTGCCAAACATACGGGCGAGAGCCATGGTTCCCGCGGCATTTCTGAAATGAGTGCCATCGTAAAAGTATCTGGGTTCCCAACTGACTGAGCTCATGGAAAAATCCCAGTAGGGAGTTATTTCGGCCAGCTTGGTATAAAAATCGGCTACCTGAGCCGGGTCGAAATAAGCCATATAGTCCTTATAGACCGGTGAGCAGACGACGGTGAGATTGACCCCGGCCTCACGGCACATATTAATGATGGTCAAAACACTTTTAATACAGTAGTCTGTTTGAGACATTTCTATCCTTGCCTCCGGATAGTCGGCAAAAACGGGATAGGACCGGATATATTCATCCAGGCTTCCTATAGGCTCCGCATCCCGGGCACGCTTATCATAGGCCCCTGTCGAAATGTCAAATACATCGAAGGGCTGGGGGAGATATGTGTCCCTGCGCCGTGAGCTGATTTTGCTTATGGCGTATCTGGGGTTTAAAAACAGATATTTACCATAGAAGCTGAGCCGGGAGGCTCCGCTGACTTTTGGATGGAGATTATTTGTCAGGGTATCCTCACCCTGGTCATAATAGACCCCGTTGTCAATATAGATATTCAAAATGAGATTTTTAACAATATAGTTTTCGAGCATATAGGAAACGGTGAGCTCCACATCCTTCATGTCGGCGCCGTACATAATCATATTATAGAAACTGGCTCCATAATAGGAGTTGAGCTCGTTTACTGGAAAGGAGCTGGTGGCGGAGCAGCCTATAATATAGGAGTCATATTCCTCGTAGTGCCTGTCCAGATATTTGATTTTTGCTACGCGGGGGTTCATGGTTATATTGTAGGAATACCAGTCCATCAGAACATCCCCGAAAACGCCGAAGGGGTCCACCAGGATATTCAAGCCCGCCACCATGGCAAATATCAGGATTATGGAAAGGAAGAATATAACAATCCACTTCTTGGATGACATAGCAGCCTCCTTGATTTGTTAGGGGGTATTATAGGGCCGGTATGGAGCTAAAACTGGGCGTAGATAAATTCTGCGGATATATATTCCTGGTTCAGTATTCCCAAAAGAATTATAGCGGTCAGGGGTACCAGTATGGCCAGCCACTGGACAAGAAAGCTGCGCTTTTCCAGTGACTTGCGTATTTCGATTCCCCGCTCCTGCAATAATTCCACATAGATAACCGCGACAATCCCCGCCAATACGGTAATAATTGCGCCTTTGTCCAGGCCAAGTGTCAGAAGTGTGCCGTCAAACAGCCGTTCCGGATGAAAATTTAAAAAGGTAGCACCCAACATGGACAAGGCTGTGAGCAGGCGGGGGGCCCGGGTGATGTATCTGCCGATAAACACCAAAAAGGCGGTGCGCAGTATTCGAAATACCCGCAGTAAACGGCTCTGGTCGGAGATGCCCAGCCTCTTGCGCACACCGGAGTAAAATCCGGTCAGTATCAGGGAAGAGGTGATAATGATGCCGTTCCAGAAGCCGAAGGCTATATAGCGAAAATTGGCTCCGTGCCAAATGCCGATGATGAAATATATGATAAATGTAGCCAGTGAGGTGGGGAATATCTTTCCCACTGTGCCGCCGATATGCTTTCTTGTGAATTTGCCCAGCCGCCCAAAAGGTTTTGATAGGGCCAGAGGATAAAATACATAGTCCTTCATCCAGGTGCCCAAGCTGATATGCCACCTGCGCCAGTAATCGGTGAGGGACACGGCAAATATCGGGCGGCGGAAATTTATAGTCATATCAATGCCGAACATGCCCGCAATTCCTCTGCTGATATCGATGCCGCCCGAGAAATCGCAGTACAGCTGTATACAGTAAAAGAGAACTGCAAAGGCTATCACGCTGCCATCGTATTTCGTGCCGCCGTTAAACACATGATCAACAAGGACACCGGCCCTGCCAGCAATAACGAGCTTTTTAAAGTATCCCCACATTGTCAGCTGGATACCATATTTTATGCTGTCGAAATTCGGTTCCCGTAAGGCAGTCAGCTGGCCGGCAAGCTGGTCAAAACGGCTGATGGGTCCCTGTATAATCTGCGGGAAGAAGGAAACAAAGAGTGCAAACTTAAAGGGATTTTTCTCCGGCTGATATTTATCTCTGTAAACGTCAACCACATATCCGATTGACTGGAATATATAAAAGGATATACCCAGGGGTATAGCCAGATTGAGTACAGGCAGGTTTGAGCCGGGAATGAGCCTGCCCAGAGCATGGGCGGTAAAGTCCCAGTATTTAAGTACATAGAGCATTCCAAAATTAAGGAATGCCGCGAAAAACACTGTAAGACGTTTTTGTGTTCTAAGCCTTCCGGACAGGAGTTTTTTATCCTCTTGAGACAGCCCGGCGCCCTTTTCATTCAGCCATCCCAAAAGCCTTCCCGCCAGGTATGTGGAAAGGGTCGTTATCAGAAGATATGCAATCATGCGTATTCCGCCGGAGATGTAGAACACACAGCTTGCAGCCAGAAGAACTACCCATTGCAGCCGACGCGGCAACAGGTAGTAGACAAGGAGAAAGAACAATATAAAGCCGAGAAAAACAGGTGATGTAAAAGACATGGCATCAGTTCCTGCGCTTTTCGATCAAGGCCCAGATTGCCTGAACACTGTTGAAGTTTTCCGGAACCAGATCTTCAACGCTTATCTCCGCTGAAAATACATCCATAATCTCCGAGACAATAGTAATAATATCAAAAGAGTCCAGCAACCCATCGTCAATCAGGGCCTTTTCATTTTCGAAGTCTATCCCCGGGCAGGTCTCTGAAAGTATTCTTAAAAGCTCGTCCATATTAACCCATCCAATCAGCTGTTTATTAAAACGACGGATTGCCATCCGTCCCGTCTGTATCCGCAGCCTGTATATGCCCTCTGAGCTGGTTTATTGTCCTCAGCCGTCCAGACAAGGCTCCTCTTGGGCCTGATGCTCCAGAGATAATAGGCTATTAGGGCTTTTGAAATGCCCTTGCCCCGCAAATCCTCCCGGACGGCCAGGTGCCTGATCCGGCTGTTGGGGTAGGGGGTAAACTGTATAAATCCCCCTATGGATTTATCCGGAGCCAGGGCGCAGAAAATATTGCCCCCGTCAACTATAGCTCTGAGCTCTTCCATATTGGGTATACAGCCCGTATAGCGGTCAAAGCAGCCCTCGTACAGCTTGACAAGGGCTTCCAGATCCGGGGGCTGCGGCTTTCTGATTTCCCGGTCTTCACTAATCTCCGGAAAGGGCTGAGCCTCGGAGCGTTGCAGGCGTATCCTGTTGAGGCGGACCTTGAAGCCGGCGTTTTTCCAGTATTCCGAAAGCAGGCCTCCTTCCGCGTCATCGGGCCTCATGGGCAGTTCCAGCACCGTTAATTCATTTATTTCAATCTCCGGTGGACGGTAGGGCTCAAATATATGAAAATAAAGCCGGTTATAACCCTTCCTCCGGCGAAGGACCAAAAGCCCTCCTGGCCAGGTATGACAGAAAAGGCTGCCTGAGGCTATATCGGCTTCATAGTCCGCCGCCGTCAGAAAATTATTGGTTTTTACTCCTTTTTTCATGCAGGAGGATATAAGGGAGGAAATGCGTTCAAAGCTCTTTATCTGTTCCATTGAAATACATCTCTTTCAGAAGTACCCGGTCAATTTTTCCGTTTGCATTATAGGGCATTTTCTCCATCTTTTTAAATATGTTGGGGAACATATATTTCGGCAGACTGGTGCGCAGGGCCCTGATTATATCGTCTCCCGTCAGCTCTCCTTCATATGCGCAGACAATTTTATCGCGCTTTTCATCAAAAAAACAGGCCGCCGCGCGTATTGAGTCCAAGGCTATGATGGCTGTCTCCACTTCTCCCAGTTCTATGCGGTATCCCATGTGTTTGATCTGCCCGTCTTTTCGGGAGAGGAAAACCAGCAGGCCATCACTGTTGATAGTGCCCATATCGCCGGTCCGATAGATTATATCGGGATATTTATTGTTGAAAGGGTTTTGGACAAATGCCGACCGGGTTTTTTCGCTGTCCCCGTAATAGCCCCGGGCAAGCCCTATGCCCCGGACGCATATTTCGCCCGTCTGTCCCGGCGGAACCGGCTTAAGGTCCTCGTCCAGAAGCATGACCTCCATATTTTCACAGGCCCTTCCAATGGGAATTGCCTCGTTGTCGGAATAGGGGCGGTCAATTATATAGTATGTGCAGTCCACCGTTACCTCAGTAGGGCCGTACAGGTTTATATATTTAACCTCAGGAAGGGCGGAGCGCCATATGTTGAGCTGCTTTCCGTGAAGTGTTTCACCGCCCAATATGACCTTTTTTATCGACTTTGGCGCTATTGAGGACAGTATACCGGAGTTTGCCACCAGGTTAAATGCTGACGTTGCCCAAATAAGGGTGGTGACACCCTTTTCCTGCAGATATTCCATGAGCGGCATCGGAAACATCAGCCTTTTTCTTGACAATATATGGGTTGTGGTGCCGCATTTTAATGTTATATAAATATCCTTAACAGATAAATCAAAGTAAAAAGGCGCTTGATTGGCTAAAATATCATCGCTTGTAAAGTTGCAGGCATTTGCCATCCATTCAATAAAATCCAATAGGCTTCTATGGGATATTACAATGCCTTTGGGCGTTCCTGTGGAGCCAGACGTATATATTACATAGACAGGGTCAATATCCAAGACCCGCATCCTAGCGGCCTCAAGGCGGCCTCTGTCTGTCCGGCTTTTAAACCCGTCACGAAGAGATAGAACAGGACATAGATTTGCAAAAGACTGAGCCATACTGCTCTCAGGAGTATCGCACAACAACAGCTCCGGCTCCAGCTGGGTCAGGATGCTCTCGATTCTTTTCACAGGCATATGGCTGTCAATGGGTACATAGTAGTTTCCGCTGTACAGGACTCCCAAAAACGCGGCTATGGATGCAACCGTTCGGTCTGTAAAGACAGCTATGGGACGGTTGATTTTTTCGGTAAGGCGTGAAATCTCCGAGCCCAAAGCCTCGGACATGGATTTAAGCTCCGAAAAGGTCACTGATGTGTTTTCATCAGCAAAAGCCACCTTGTCCGGAAATATAGCCGCTGTTTTCTCCAGATATTCTATAGCGTTTCTCTGCAGCCCCACCGTATACAACCCTCCGATTTAAATAGTCTTTATACTTCAGCTTTCCCGGTTGCCACCGGCAATTATTGATAAAATAGTTTAGCACACTGCCCCTTCATAGTCAATTAATGTCCACTGAACAAATGGGTTTTTCGAAACGCAGTTTCAGAAACATTGATTGGCGGCTTATGCGCAAGTTTTTTTCCGTTTAGGAAAAAACTTGCACCCGGAACAAATCAAAAACGCTGTCAAGGTATTGCTATTGTTGCGTTTTTGAATTGTTCAGCAGGCATCAATAAAAAGGACGAATAGCCAAAATGTTAAAATGTAAAAGAGGCTGTGTAAAACATTCGACAGGAGCTTAAATGGTTAAAAATGGCGAAATAATATGGCTCGTTCGAGTTATAATATAAACGGACATCAAATCCAATGAGCCAAAGTGCATACGGAGGCTCAGGTGAGATGTCCGGAAAAGTGAATAGAAATAAGCGAGCACTTTGTATTTCAAATTGGGAGATGATAGAGTTGATAACCATATATGAACCCGTTATGATACGGGCTGTAAAGCTTGATTGAAAATGGGGGATTTTTAGGAACTACTCATCAACATCTCGCATTTTGGAACAAATACTGGCTTAGGCTGTGGAAACCAAGGTTTTCGTCAGCTGAGACAACGCCGCAGTTGGTTTATTCCAGCTGCGGCTAGTCTTTGTGCGCATATATCCGAACGTAATGATTAAATTAATAGAGGCCATCCAATTAACCAAGCGCTGTTTTTTGGAGGAATATGCCGGAATGGAGGAAGTATGGAGAGGCTGTATATAGAGAAGGATAACCACAGGGTGCCGATAAGTGAGGATATTATAGAGAAATACAATTTGAAAAAAGGTATGTATACGCAGTATACCAAAAGCCGGATAGTAGATGAAAAGGGTGATTTTACAATGCCGGAGAAAAAAGAAAAGGATAAACCGGAAATAAACGAAGATCAGGTTATACTGAATAACGCGGATTTAACGGTCTCAGAGATAATTGATTTCTCTCAGGGAGTGGACTCGGATACCAAATAAAAAGTCAACAGGATTTACCGTACTGAAAGCCAGTATAGTATAATGTCCATTGAACAAACACATTTGCAAAAAGAGCAAATTGCTCTTTTTGACGGGTAAACAAGCCTGTTTTACCTGTTTCGGATGTATTAATATAGGTATATAAAAAGGCATGTTTATGTTGTCCGGACAGGCAGAAATAATACTAACGGAATAACAGGCTCTGTGACAGTTATTAAAGAGGAGTAAGGCTTATGGTCGAAAGGAGCAGAATGAGAAGTACCAAGAACAGAAAAAGGGAGGACAGGGCGTTCCGATCGGAAAAATTCAAATACATTCCCGCAGCGGGGAGCGCGAGAGCAAAATTCGGGATCGAAAAAACCTCAGGCCCCAATCCATCGCATATGACGGCAGACAGATGAACGGGCAGGAGCTTTTTGATAATATCGGACAGCATCTTATAGATGACGTCAGGCCCTCCGGATATTTAAATAAAATCTATGACGAGCCCACCTTTGGGCAATATCCCTTTGAAATGCTCAAAAGGATGCAAAAAACGGAGCAGTCACCGGTACACCATCCCGAGGGCAATGTGTGGAACCATACACTGCTGGTGGTTGACCAGGCGGCCAAAGTTAAGGCGAAGAGCAGTGATGTGTCCGCCTTTATGTGGGCTGCCCTCCTTCACGATATTGGCAAGCCCCCGGTGACAAGAATTAGGAAAAACAAAATAACAGCCTATGACCATGACAGAATCGGAGCAAAGCTGGCCGAGGAATTCCTGTCAGTATTTGTAAAGGACGCGAACTTTAAAGCAAAGGTTGTGGGGCTGGTAAGATATCATATGCATGTATTTTATATAGTCAAGGACCTTCCCTTTGCAGATGTTCAGGGCATGAAAAAGAGCACTGACATAAAGGAACTGGCACTCCTTGGCCTATGCGACAGGTTGGGCAGGACAAAACCGAACCCGGAGGAGGAAAAAGAGAACGTTGAGTTGTTTTTAAAGATATGCTCCGAAATGTAAAGGGCAAAACGCCAGGGGCCGCCGTTTGTGTCGGCTTGTACAGGAAGCAAAAAAACGAAAGAGGCTGCCTTAAACAGACCTGGGTAAGGCAGCCTTGAATTTCAAATATGAAGGAGATAAAAAAGCCCCCGATTAAGTTGTTAAATTAATGCCAGCGTGGTATCAGTATTTGGAACTAACAGGATGTGTGAAAACGCACTGAATATATATAAGGGGTTGTGGGACATTGGCCCCTTAGTGTAAAATTATAATTGGCAAAAATAAAGGAGGAATAGCAAAACCTATTCCCCCTGCATGCGAAACCTGTTAAGATGAGTTTGTAAACCAACATAAAAACAAGGAGATGCATGCAAGATGA
>JAAYOP010000008.1 GCA_012520295.1 Clostridiales bacterium
CGCCTGGCTCTTCTGTTCTGCCTGCTTGTTGTTATCGGAATGTTCTATATAATAAGCAGTCCAATTTTCGTGGGAGCGGCGGCCACAAAGCGCCATCTGCCCATATACTCGGTGCAGAGGGACAACAGGGTGGTATCACTGAGCTTCGACGCTGCCTGGGGAAATGAAGATACACAGGACCTTATAGACATTTTGGGGAGATATGGTGTAAAGGTAACATTCTTTCTGGTGGGAAATTGGGTGGATAAATATCCCGAATCCGTAAAGGCCCTCAGCGACGGCGGCCATGAGATAATGAACCATTCAAACACCCACGCCCATTTCAACAGGCTGAACCGGGATGAGATTATAAAGGACGTTAATGCTTGCAACGATAAAATTGAGGCCATCACCGGAGTACGGCCAACGCTTTTTCGACCTCCATACGGCGAATACGACGACAATGTTATTCTGACCATAAACTCCATGGGCATGCTCCCCATCCAATGGGATGTGGACAGTCTCCATCCGGTTTGAGTAACCCGCGCACGATTTATTGTAAACACCCCGCGGCGCTGTATTGCAGGGTGTTGTTATTTGAAAAGAAATTATCTGAGCAAGCTCAAAACCATATAATACCGCCGCATTTGCCCTAAAACGGCAACTGCGGCGGTCAATTATTTTCTATATATAAACGTTAGAATTTATCCTTGAATTCCGCATAGACTTCCGGCAGCAAAGCCGCTAAGTTTGTGAACTCCCTGATGTTATGGAAGAAAAGTTCCTTGATTGCCTCAGCGGGGATTTGCACACCGTCTGGAATCGCCTTGACCGGCTTTCCGTCTTTGACGCAATAACCCATCCAAAACCTGCTTCGCAGCTCACAGCCATCAGCCGTCGGCCGAACAAAGTGCACCATAATCATTGGCGCATGTTCGTTTCCGGCACAGACTATGGTTCCCTTGAAGTCCCGGAGCTTTTCTTTGGAAAAACCAATGTCCGCCGGATTGCGGAAATTGATAATAATGTTCTGAACTTCGCCACCCGGTGTCATGGACTCCCTAACATCGTGGATAGTATTCCAATAACGCTCCTTCATGGAGAGGGAAGTGTCGCGCGCCTGTTCCGGGTTGCGCGTAATGGCGGAGTAATGTTCATACTTATCCCAGATTTTGTATCGCAAAGGCTCCAGCCCGTGCCAGGCAAACCACCAGTCGAACATCTCCGGCGTGACACCAGGCATCGGCGTCAGGTTTGCCAGCGTGACTGTCCCGTCCGCAAGCTGCGCGTATCCGAACTCGCCGGGAAGGTAGCCGTCTTCAAACAAAAGATTCATATCCTGTGGCCTGAGCGCATTTTCTGTTGGCATTGGCTTATCGCCCTGGATAAACCGCTCGGGATCGGGTGCAACCATCTCGCGCTCAAAGTATTTATACAGCGGGGATTTCTTTTCTTCTTCTGTCACTGGTACCGGCATAACATTCGCTCCTTTCGTTACACATCCTGTGGCTGAACTGGCCATTTTTTATACGGAACATCCTCGGTGTAAAATTTCATTTCTCCGTCGCTGTTCTTCACAACAATCCATTTCAGCCAATTTTTGTTGTCCATTTCCGGATAATCTTCACGCAGGAACCAGCCGCGCGACTCTTTGCGCATTACTGACGCGCGAAAGTGCATCTCCGCTGAAAGCACCATCGCCTCTGCCTCGTGGCAGGCCAGCATGTCGTGGAAATCCACAGCCTTCATCGTTTTAGCCAGTTCCTTTGCCTCCAGTACTGTTTGCAATGCGGCGTCGATACGGTCTGCTCGCATATAGACCGAATTTTCCATTGGGCCGACTGCTGATTGAACCTTGCGGATTACATCCTTTGCCGTACAGCCGCTCTTTCTCTCAAGGGGGGCATATACGCGGCGGATGCTGCCTGAAATCTGTTCCTCATCAGGTTCAGGCATGGCACTGGATTTACAGTGGGCCACAGCGCTATCTGCACAGGATATTCCCGCGAACACCGCGTTTAAAATGCCGGAACCGCGGTTGCGCCCCGGCGGTGCCGGAACAGCTCCCGGTGCGGCGGAACCACAGTAGCTCACGTCGCCCACTGCGTACAGGCCG
The DNA here is from genome assembly GCA_012520295.1 of Clostridiales bacterium. Taxonomy (GTDB): domain Bacteria; phylum Bacillota; class Clostridia; order Oscillospirales; family Oscillospiraceae; genus JAAYOP01. Next base: position 2,096 of record JAAYOP010000008.1, read on the forward strand.
GGAATTGTCGTCTGCATATCATGTTCAACCCTAACGGGAGACTGTTCCCCAATTAACATGGGGCAGACCTCCAAATCCGTATCCACAGCCTGCGCACGCTCGTTATTGAGCCGCCAGAAGGTTTGTCCATACGGACGATCCCATATTTTGATCAGAGGTGCTCCCTCGCTGCCGCCCGGCTCGTCGTACTCAAGGTGGACAGGACCTGTGCCCGACGTCATGGCGAGATACCACTCTCGGATGGCGTTACTGTTAATGTCCGGCTCCGGTGTCGTGCGGAAGTTCTTTGTAATAAACTCGCCAAGGCGATTATACATATTGTTTTCACCGAATACAACTTCCTCATGACTTCTCACCTTGACAAGCTGGGCGAAGTTCCCAAATTCTACGTTTCTAAGCTCCGCGCCTGCACGATATGCCGCTGCAATACCGTCCCCACGGCCGCTGCTCCACATTGAACCGATCCGATAGTTCTGACTGCCGGTAGCGAGGACAACAGCCTTAGCGGCAATTACATAAAACGTTCCGTCCAGGATGCTGTATCCCGTGGCTCCAGCGATTGTTCCATCAGCAGTCAACAGGTCGGAAACTGCAACCTTGTCAATAATTTGCACGCCAATTCGCTCCGCTGTTCTGCGCATTTTAAGTGTAATATCAAGGTCAACGCCGATCATCGCGGTCATCGGGCCTGTAGGAATGGCGTTGTATGTACCATCAGCATTCTTCGGTAGCTTCGCTCCCCATTCGATGAGCTTATCGAGCATGAAGTTGTTCATAGAAACGTACTTCGCCAGAAGCTCCTGATCGCCCAAATAACTGCCAATGGCTTTTACATGGTATTCTACAAACTCTTCCGGCTTAATCCTGTTGAGATCAAAATATTGCAGCACGCCACCGCCTTTATTCGCCTTTCCAGAATAGCCGGCCGTCTGCTTTTCTACGATAAGGACATCCAGTTCCGGCGCCCTTTCCTTAATAGATACTGCAGCAGTCAGGCCGCCGATTCCGCCGCCTATGACCAGCACATCTGTGCGCTTTGTCTCATGTCCATATTCTACAATCATCCCAATCCCCCCTTAGCGATAGTTGTCAAAGCTCTGCAGTAGGCGCTCACTGGCGTAGTCCGGGCGCACCTCGATGCAACCTTTTTTACAGACTGACTCGCAGTAAAAGCAGTGCTCGCAGTCCTCAACGTACTTAAATATCGGCCTTCGATTCTCTGCATCCCACCGAATCACATCGACAAAACAAGCCTTGTAGCATAGCCCACAGCCGACGCATTGTTCAGGACGGAAAATGATCTCATGCTTTGTGTCAATCATTTATACTCCTCCTAAAAAGGGCCCCTCTCACGATTGCACTTGAAAGGGGCCATTCTTATATTTACAGTTTATATCCTTATTTGTGCCGTGTAAAATGCTTTTATTCAATGGGCTCATAAACAGAATGAAACGTTTTTATGCAGGGGTTGGGATTATTAATATTCCATGCTATCACAAGCTGCATCGGCTTCAAATCCAGCAGACGCACCATAGTGAGGTTTGTGTTGCCTGACGCCATATTATTGATACTGCCAATAGCAACTCCCTTTCCGGATTCAAGCAACAGAAGCTGCTCGGAGATGTTGGCTGCCTCAACCACCTTTGGCATAAAGCCCGACTTCTGGCACTCCACCATAAGCAGGTGGTTGAGAGCGAGAGATTCCTTTGAGGATACATTGATAAAGACTTCATCCCGAAAATCCAAGAGAGCTAGGGAATCCTTTGCCAAAAGAGGATGCTTTGACGACAGGATTAGCACGGAATCTACGCAATAGAGCGGCACGGTGGCAATCCACGGCTTGTCCTGAACATTAACCTCCAGGCAAAAGGCAAAGTCAATCGTATAGTCATAAAGCCATCGAATCAGCTCGTTATGGTTTCCGCGCCGCAGAGAGAGCTCCACCTCCGGATAATGCTTATGGAATAAGTCAAACACGCGCAGTGTTTTGTCATCGATACGGTCGCTGCTAATTAGGCCAACCGTCAGTGACCCGGCTCGGCCATTGTGGATGCTCTGGGCAGATTTCAGCAGACTCTCGAACTGTCTAACGATGACCTTCAAACCATCATACATCGCCTGCCCTGCGGGTGTAAGCTGCGTTGCCTTCTGTTTGTTGTTGCGTTGGAACAAGGTAATATTCCACTCGCTTTCAAGCATCGCAATATTCCTGCTGAACGCGGGCTGCGAAATATGTAATGCTCCGGCCGCCTGCGTAAAATTCATCAGTTCCGCTGCCTTAAGAAAGCATCGTATTTGCATACTATTCATATTTATCACCCGTTATGAAGCGTTCACTCCTATATTTCCGATAACCCTTGTTTTGAATTTTTCTTGGATGGGAAGTGAACCTATTTCCACCGTTCCTATGTTATGCAGGTTCTATTTCGTGTTCCTGTCTGAAATACATATACGGCATGGTGCAAATAGGTAGCAAGAAGCCCTACAGGGTGAAGTACTCCTCCGGGAATCCCGTCAACTTCTTATACCAGCTCATTCTATTTGTTACCGGAGTTCCGTCAATATTGTAAACTAAATTTTTCCTGTTTTCTACTGTTTAGCCAAAGAATTTCTGAATAATACTATAAAATAAAGGTTTCCTAGCATTATCATTTTCGATAATAAAACCTTAAGAAATGTTCAATGATCGGAACCCCTTTTTTACAAGCTTTTCAGTTTAATGGTAGCATAAAAGGTTGTGTCAAGATAAATTCGCAGCTTTGGAACTCCATATACAAATTAATCTACATTCAGCAACAGAGAATGCATTTGGAACAAAAACCCTCTGAAAACAGACCACTCTCCAGCATATTCGATAAGATATGCTGTTACCAATCGGAAATATGAATCTGGGTTTGTGAAATTTCCGACGACACTGGTCCTGCAGCGTATTTCCTTGTTTAGCCGCTCACCATTTATTTTACAGTAGTCCCAATGGCTTTTCCTGCCTTTTAAAATTGTAAACTTTATTGTACACTACTTATGATAATTATGAGCTGAAATAATACTTAAATGAGTTACTATCTACAGAAAAATACCAAAGATTAAGTCTATATAATGGTGTAAAAAGAAGTTGAGCCAAAGCTCATACCTCGGGTAGAATATAAGCACCACAAATACCAAACCGAGGAGGATGAGCCATGGCTCAGTTTATTATTACAATAACCGAAAAACTTTGCACGGATTATTTCTATTAAATAGCAGGGACGACGCCCGGCTATCAGCCTAACTTGCCATGTAGTCATTATCAACAGCTTTCAAGGCATAATCGCATATGGCTGCCAGTTGATTAGCTACAACATCATATATACCAAGGTTATTCGCACTCTATTTTGGCCTTGATTTAATTCATGGGGCGATATTGAATTACATTTCAAAGAACATAAAAATAATCAATCTAATATGCTTGTTGTTGATTTTATTGATGATGTAATACGTGTTAATCAGGAAACTGGCTTGCTTTTTTTCTTTTACAGCGAAGGTTCATAATAATGTAAAAAGCATTATAAAGTTAATATGCCACTGTTTGATTTTTTCAATAAAATAATTGGTGAGTGTGGAAACAAAATTTAGGTTAAGAACTATAAGCTATCTGGCATTATTGTGGAATTTAAATATAATCATCGCTCCGGGGTGTTGTCGCCGGCCGACCTGGCAACCGTTTCCAGCTTTTATACTCACGCAGGCTTAAAGCAACTGTTCGGCGGTGAAATAACGTATATCGGCTACCCGGGCGAGACTGACAGCGGCAGTTCGTTTATCTCCTATTTGGTGCTGGCCGTGCCCGTCGGCCGGCTGGAACAAGGACGCCGCCTGGGAGTTTGTCAGTTTCATGCTGTCCGAGCAGACCCAGAGAAGCCTGCTAGAGAAAAATGCCCTATTTACTGCTTTCCCAGTAAACAAGGCTGTTTTCGACGAATATGCCAGGTCCACGGTGGTAAAATCTGTATCCGAGGACGCGGACGGAAACATGACCGAACTGCCAAAATCCAGTGTTTTCGCGGATATTCGCAGGTGTAAGAGCCTTCCTTTATACCCTGCCAAAGATGCGGGATATAATATCTGACAGCGCAGATAAAATCTGCAACAATGACTTTTGGTGGATAGCCGCATTTTGCGGCATATGCAGGTACTCGTCATAGGAAGGGTCCACGTAGGAGTTTCGCTAACCTTTCATCAGAAAGTGGCATAGCAGGTGCTCTGCTCCACAAGCTCATTACAAGCCTTGATAATGTCCTCGTATTCCCGGACTACCAGCGCACCCAGCATTTCTTCTTTCGAGCGGAAATCATAGTACAATCTGCCTTTTGCAATTCCGGCTTTTTTTGCAATATCACTGACGGAGGTAGTCCCCGCCCTATTAAAAAGCTCACAAAACCCATCCAGTATAACTGTCTTTTTATCCATTCGAGACACCATCTGAAATTAAAATAACAGAGATTAATTTTGACCAGTGGTCAAATTTTAAAAAGGTGGATTTCTATGCTCATAACAATTATTTTTTTAATATTCTTGATATTTGCCGTAATTACTTTTATTACGATGCTTGTCAATGGAATAAGGCTTGCAGTTCAATGCGTTCGAAGGGAGGACAAAAAACCGGCAGCAAGTAGGGTAAATACGGCGCTTCGCCGGCTTGGAAAAAACATGATTATTTTCTTGGTAGTATGTGTCTTATGTGCAGGCTTTGTCTGGATTACACAGATAACCGCTTCCACACCTGCAATACGGGGCGACAATGCAGTTGCGCAGCTGCAGCAGGTGACTCTAAACGGGCGCAGTGAATGGATAAGTATCCGTGGAGAGGATAAGACCAATCCCGTTTTACTGTTCCTGGCTGGGGGACCCGGAGGTTCACAGATGGCGGCGGTGAGGCATGACTTAGCGGAACTGGAAAAGCATTTTGTTGTGGTTAACTGGGATCAGGCCGGATCCGGCAAATCATACGGAGCGGCGGACATAAAGGATATTACTGTCGATACATATATAGAGGACGGCTACGCTCTGACGAAATACCTGTGCGAAGAATTCGGGCAGGAGAAAATAATACTCGTCGGCGAGTCATGGGGCAGTGCGTTGGGCATTTTTCTTATTGATAGAGCACCCGAGCTGTATCATGCTTTTATCGGTACGGGGCAGATGGTTTCTTTTCTCGACACTGAAATCATCGACTATGAATTTGCTATGGAAATCGCCCGAAGAAGCGGTGACACGAAAACCGTAGAAAAACTTGAAGCCAATGGGTACCCGCCATATTTCGGAAAGGATGTCACATGGAAAAGCGCCACATATTTAAACTATCTGAGCTCATACATGGCGAGAAACCCCGATATTCATAACGGCGGCTACAATACATTCCGCGACCTGTTCTCCAGCGAATACGGTGCGCTTGACAAAATCAACTTTTTCAGGGGAATTGTTAATACATTCAATAGCGTCTATCCGCAGCTCTACGATATTGATTTGAGGAGGGATTATCCGGTCGTCAAGGTACCTGTTTACTTCTTTTTGGGACGGCATGATGTGAATGCGCCCACATCATTGGCAGAGGAATACTTTGAGATTCTGGATGCGCCGGAAAAAGAAATTATATGGTTCGAGCACTCCGGCCATAGTCCGTGGATAAACGAGAGGGACCGGTTTGTGGAAGAATTGCTGTGGGTTTTAAAAGACAAGGTTTAACCGCCCTTCGCATTCCCGGATTTGCCGGGGAAGTCTGTGGCGGTGCCGCCTCCTATCACATAATATCGCCGCAGTAAAATACCGCGTCCTGCCCCGGTGCATTAGCCTGTCGGGGCTCGTCTTGCCGGACGGAAATCAGCCCCTCGTTCTGCATGTGCAGCACGGCCGATGCTTCCTTTTGGCTGTGCCTCATTTTCGCCGTCGCCCGGAACGGCTCGTCAATGCTCTCCTTCGATTTAAGGTTGACGTCTTTTACCCAGAACTCCGTGATTAGCAGCTTCGTCGCTTTTTACCAGGCCTTCGTGAGGCCTTCGTGGATACCAAAAGATTTCCATCAGTATCAATAATGACAGGCCCCGGCTCAGGCTTCGAGCCGAGCTTTTTCTATAAATGCCGCGTAATTGCCCTCCGGGACGAAGCATACGTATTATAAATCAAATGAAAGCTTATGACCCATTAGTCCTTCTGGTACAATGGTTTCACTACAAAACCCCAGTACCTCCCGAAAGGAGACGAGTCTTCATGGAAAAATCATATCAGATTTAACTATCTAAAATGCAACAACAATCACTTATTTTATCGTTACGGCAAAGATCCTAATGGTTATCAGAAGTACCTCTGCCGTAACTACAAACATCAATTTGCACCCGAACCCCCGAGGGTGGAGGAGGCAAATTGCCAGCGAAAATATCCGTCCTGCCCAGTTTGCGGAAAAGCCAGCTTCCTGCATTACGACTATGAACATTACAGTCACTACCGTTGCTGTGATAAAAAGTGCAATCACTCATTCTTTAGTTGGAAATCAACGGCCATAACTGACAATCGACAATTGACATCATAACTTTGCACCACTTTTTGATGATATGCGAATTCAGCTAATGCCGCTTTTAGACTTGAATTCTGACGAGTGGCATGCGGATGAAACTGTTGTAAAAATTGCTGGTGTTAAGCACTACATATGGTTTGTTGTTGATAGTGAAACAAGATTTATTGTCGGGCTTCATTTATCGCCTTACCGTAATTCTTCCCAAGCTGTTTCTGTACTTCATGAAGCACGGAAACAGGGCAATCCTGCCCCATTGTCTCTGATCGGTACAGTGCTTATAAAGTGCCTGTTAAATCAATATTTAACAAAGTGGAACACATTCGGGTTGAAAGCTTTGAAGATGATATTTCCAATAACCTTATTGAATGCTTTCACAAGCAGTTTAAGGCCTGGTACAACACCAAACAGGGGTTTTCGTCTTTTTCTGCGAGACTGGCAGAAATTTTGTGTAAATAAGATTAATAATCTTCCTTGATGTCAAGAATAGGAATAGAACTTATTC
>JAAYOP010000106.1 GCA_012520295.1 Clostridiales bacterium
GCAGATTAAAGAATAATTATGGGGATTACTGTTCCTTTCATTTGTTAACATCATTAATTTCAGCAAGCTTTTCTGAACAATTTCCCTTGTTATGAAACTTGCCAACGTTTACTTGACACATACATATAGCATTAGATTGTTGAAATTTATTGTTTTTAATGTTAATATTACTAATCATAAAGGTTATATAAAGTTTATGTTGAAATACATAAAAATGGATGGTATTATATGTGTCAGTGCCAAATGTTGTAAGGGTACCAGGAAAAGGATTGCGTGTTTTGAGGAAAGGATTCCCTTTTGATTTAAGTAAAAACAGAACAACAAGAGGGGAGCTCAGTTTTTGTGAAGAATATCCTGGGTAATGTAGTTAAGTCTTTAAAAAACTTCTTTGCAAAGATGACAAAGGCGGAGAAAATTCGTTTGGGAGTAATAGCCGCTGCTATTATTATCCTGAGCGTAGTTATCTCCGTTTATCTTGGTAGAGTTGAATATGCGGTTTTGTATTCCGGTCTGGATGCCTCTGAAGCAGGCCAGATATTAGCTGCCCTCGAGGACATGGGAGTTAGCGCGAAAACGCAGGGGACGGATACAATTCTGGTACCTGAGCAAAGGGTCAGCGAGCTTCGCATGAAGCTGTCCGCCGAAGGATATCAATCGGGAGATTTCGATTACAGCATATTTCAAAATGCCTCGGGATTTGGGATGACGGATCTGGAAAAGCAGACTTATCTGCAGTTTCAGATACAGGCCAATCTAAGAGACTACATATTGAAGATGGATAGGATTAAAGACTGCCTGGTTATAGTCAATATGCCCAAGGAGTCTTCTTTTGTGCTGTCTTCAAATGAAAAGCAGGCAAGTGCTTCCGTTTTGGTTGAGATAAAGGGAGGGGGCACCCTTACGGGCTCCGAGGCAAATGCAATAGCCGAAACGGTTGCCATGGGTGTGCCGGGACTTAAAAAAGAAAATATTCGGATTGTGGATACAAATATGCATCTGTACTCTCTGGATGAGGATGAGCTAAGCAACTCCACATCAAGCGTTGACAGGCAGTTTGCTCTGGAAAAACAGCTTCAGGAGAAGCTGGAGCAGCAGATTGTAAACCTGCTTTCACCTGTCTACGGAATGTCTAATATAAAGGTCGCCGCCAGGGTGACATTAAACTTTGACTCTGAAATAGTCAGTAAAGTTGAGTTTTCACCCCCTGTTGAGGGTGAGACGGACGGAATAGTGGTCAGTATGTCCGAGCTGTATGAAAACTCCAGAACAGGAGCGGGAGGCGGAGGTATCCCCGGAACAGATACAAACGGCCTGGGTACGGTGGAGTATCCCTATACCGAGCCGGAGGATGGAGAGCTCTATAACAAGGTGCTCAGAGAGGCCAATTATGAAATTAATGAAACAAGAACACAGATTGAAAAAGCAAAAGGGACCATTGATGACCTGTCTATTGCTATTTTAATCGACAGCCAGGTAATAGAGGAAGATTATACGGACAGCGTGGAAAATCTGGTGGCTAAGGCTATCGGTGTGGATGGGGATTTCATTTCCGTAGAGAGACTGCCGTTCAGGAATGCCGATGATGAGATGGAAGCGAGGCTGGCGGAGCAGGAAAAATTTATGAGAGCCCTTCAAACCAGAGAGATTATTATGGAAATCCTTAAATATGCTATTTTGCTGACTATAGTACTCCTTGCGTTCTCCCTGATTAAATCAATTGTAAAAATAGCCGTTGCCGGCAAGCAGGAGGAAATGCTCCTGGCTTCAGGCAAGACGGTGGAGTTTATTGCCGATGACGAGATGGATGAAAAGTATCCGGACGTAGAATTAAGTGCAAAACCGGAGGAAATTGAGCAGCTGGAGAGATTTATTGACAAGGATCCGGAAGCGGTGGCTCAACTGCTTAGAAACTGGCTGTCTGATGATTAGCTCTGTCGAAATTCTCTGTCAGTGGTCTATAGTGTATATTCTGTTTTAGCGATATATTGTGGTGTGAAAGTATTACGGTTATGCCACTGTTCTGATTAAGGCTGGTAAAAAAGGGTGTGCTGTAATGGTAACGAGTCATGGGTTATCTCCAAGAGAAAAAGCGGCAGTTCTGCTCATATGTCTGGGAAGGGATTATTCTGCTGAACTGTATAAGCATCTGACTGAGGAAGAGATCAGTCAGTTAACTTTGAGCATAACCACCATGAGACGTGTTGAGCCCGCAGTAAAGGAGGCAGTGGTAAACGAGTTCTATGAGATGTGTCTGGCTCAGAAGTTTATCAGCGAAGGCGGCATCGAATACGCAAGGGATATTCTTGAAAAAGCAATCGGTATAGAGAAAGCAAATGAACTCATTCACAAGCTGTCCTCTTCTCTTCAGGTCAGGCCGTTTGATTTCATAAGAAGAGCTGAACCTAATCATATACTAAATGTTATTCACAATGAGCATCCCCAGACCATAGCGCTGGTGCTGTCATATATAGAACCAAGGCAGGCGGCTGCCATAATGGCCGCGCTCCCCAATGAGCAGCAGGCTGAGATAATCGGCAGAATAGCCAATATGGGCAGCACTTCTCCCGAATATGTAAAGGAAGCTGAAAGAATTCTTGAGCGCAAGATAACCTCTATGGGCTACACCGACCAGATTGCCGTAGGAGGTATTGAGGCTATAGTTAACATTATCAACTCGCTGGATCGCGCCTCAGAGAAAAACATACTTGAAAGTCTCGATGTTCATGACAGTGAGCTTGCCGAAGAGATTCGGAAGCGGCTGTTTGTCTTCGAGGACATTGCCAAGCTCACCAACCAGGTTGTCCAGAGGGTCTTGAAAGAAATCAGCAACAAAGATCTGGCCATTGCTCTCAAGCTGGCCACAGAAGATGTTACCAAGGTTATCTTCAACAACATGTCCAAGCGTATGCAGGAAATGATAAGGGACGACATGGAGGTCATGGGGCCTGTCCGTATCAGAGATGTTGAGGAAGCCCAGCAGAGAATTGTCAATATTATACGCAAGCTGGAGGACGAGGGCGAGATCTTTATTTCTCGGGGAGAGGGAGATGAGCTGATTGTTTAGGATTGACCGTTCTAAAGTCAATATGGAAGCAATAAAGGCTGATATAGCCGAGAAAAGGTCAAAAGAGGCAGCTCATGAGAGTGTTAAGGGTGAAAAGACCATAAAAATAAGTCAGGACAGGCTTACCGCCTACGCTGATGAAATTATAAAGCATGCGGAGCAAAAAGCCCGGCAGCTGCTTCAGGAGGCGGAAGAACAGGCGCTGATAATAAAAAGAATAGCTCGTCAAAAGGGCTATGAAGAAGGACTTGACGAGGTGGCTGAGAAGTATGAAAAAGCTATGGAGGAAGCAAGGCAACAGGATCGCATGCTTGTCGGGAAGTTGATTTCTGAGCTTGAGCAGACAAGGCAGGACATGCTTGACAGCATGGAGGAAGAAATGATCAGCCTTGTTATGGCAATAGCAAAAAAGATTTTTGACTATACGGTCAAAACAGACGGCTCCATGTTGGAAGCCATGATAACCAAGGCACTAAAACAAATAAAAAAAGAGGGGAAGATTAGTATACGCGTCAGCAAAGAGGAATATGAACGGTTTTTCTCTTCGGGTGACGCTTCTTTTATACATGGAGAAGGGCAGCTTGACATCAGCCTTTTGCCTGATGAAAACATGAAAGGCGGCGACTGTGTTATCGAAAGTGAAGGCGAGACTGTGAATATAGGTCTGGACAGCCAGCTGAAGTATATGGAAGCTGCTTTCAGGCAATCCGGCGGTGACATGGAATGAGGACCGTAAACTTTCAAAAATATCACAACATCCTCAAAAACAACGATTTTTATGAATATAGCGGACAGGTTTCAAAAATAGTAGGGCTGGCCGTTGAGGCAACCGGTCCACCATCCAGAATCGGAGATATATGTCATATATACACAATGGATAATGACAAATATATACTCTCCGAGGTGGTTGGCTTCAGTGAAAACAATGTGCTTCTGATGCCCTTTGGTAATCTGGAAGGAGTGGGACTGGGCAGCCGGGTTCTATACACAAAAAGACCATTGCAGGTTCCGGTGGGAAGGGGCTTAATCGGCAGAGTCATAGATGCTTTGGGAAATCCCTTTGACCATATGGAGACACCGGAGCCGGAGACATATTACCCGGTTGAAAACCCGCCGCCCAGCCCAATGTCAAGAAATCGAATTGATGAAATTATGCCCCTTGGCATAAAGGCTATTGACGGACTCCTTACCGTCGGTGGGGGCCAGAGGATAGGGATATTCGCAGGCTCGGGTGTGGGAAAAAGCACTCTTCTGGGCATGATGGCTAAATATGCCGTTTCGGATCTTAACGTGATTGTGCTTGTGGGCGAGCGGGGACGGGAGGTCAGAGACTTTATTGAAAAGGACCTTGGCGAGGCGGGGCTGAAAAAGTCAGTAGTAGTTGTGGCTACCTCTGATCAGCCGGCACTTATGAGGCTTAAGTGCGCAATGGTAGGAACCGCTGTAGCCGAGTTTTTCAGGGACCGGGGATACAGGGTTCTTCTTCTGATGGACTCCCTTACTCGCTTTGCCATGGCTCAAAGGGAGATAGGCATGGCTGCAGGTGAGCCTCCCGTTTCAAGAGGTTTTCCGCCCTCCGTATACACGATTTTACCAAAGCTGTTGGAAAGAGCGGGGAATTCCGACAAGGGCTCAATCACAGGTCTATACACGGTATTAGTCGAAGGTGACGATTTGAACGAGCCTGTTTCCGATACGGTAAGAGGAATTCTGGACGGGCATTTTGTACTTTCCAGAAATCTGGCCAATGGAAACCACTATCCTCCCATTGATGTTTTGGGAAGCGTCAGCCGTATAATGCCCGATATCGTAACACCTGAGCATTATAAGCTTGCGGGAGTTTTTAAGAATATGCTTTCAGTGTACAGGGAAGCAGAGGATCTGATAAATATAGGCGCGTATAAGCAGGGTGCAAATCCAGAAATAGATGATGCGATAAAGTTATATCCGTCCATAAAAACGTTTTTAAAGCAGGATATGAACGAGCATTTTACATTTCAGGACATCCTTAAGCAAATGGAGGATATAGTTAAACAACTGGAAACATGAAAAAGTTTGTATTCACTCTTCAATACGTTTTGGACTACTCAATCGCCCTGGAAAAGACACAAAAAGCTGAGCTGAGAAAAGCACAGGAGGCTCTTAACAAGCTTCTTGCCAGGCTGGAAGAGTTGGAAGAAGCTTATAGGCAAAACTGTTCTTCTCTGACGGCCGCCATTGAGAGGGGCATTAATCTGCCCTATGAGATGAGTAAGCATGACGATTATTTCAAATATCTTCGTGCAGCAAAAGCGGAGCTGATGAAAAAAATAGAAGTCGCTGAAAAAGAGAGAGATAAATGCATGGAGAAGCTTGTGTCAACAATGAAGCGAATAAAGGTCTATTCAAAGCTGAGGCAGGAGCAATACCAGGCTTATTTGCATGAGGTAAAGCTTGAAGAAGAAAAGGAAATCGGAGACATAGTTTCCTTTAACGTTATATCAGAGGAAGCCGAAACAACCTGACCTGTCAGTGCAGCAGAGCATTTGTGTGGATCGAAGTGTTATATAAACCTCAGTTTATGTTAATGGAGGTTGGCGTGAAAAAGACCAAGAACAATAAAGTCAAACAAAAGAAAAAAAAGAGCAGAGCCTTGAGGATAATAATACCTTTAGTCATCGTATTGATAATTATTGGTGGGCTTGCTGCCGCTCTTATATTTAACCTGTTTTCTTTACAAGATATGTTTTTTGACACTATCTATTCCCTTGACCCGGAATATAAAGCGGTGGACGAGCTGAGAGCTGAGCTTGACAGATGGGAAGCCGAGCTGTATGAAAAGGAAGAGAAGCTGTTAAAAAATGAGCAAAGGCTTGAAAAACTCAAGGAGGAGCTCGACAAACGCAAAACAGAGCTTGATGAGAGAGAGATTGCCATTATCCCTCTTTATCTGCGCCCTTTGAACGAGGAAGAGCTTACCAATATGAAATCCATTGGCATGATGTATGCGAAAATGGCACCGGAGGACGCGGCTGAAATACTTGCGTCTTTGTACAGTATTGACGATATGGCGGCGATACTGTATTACATGCCCGAAAAAAGCTCCGCAGCTATACTGGCAGCAATGGATACGGCACTGGCGGCCCAGATAACGGATGTATTACTTCACTATTAACTTATCCGAAGATTTAAAATAATAGTGAATTTATATCAAAATGTTCCGATAAAATATTCGAAAGTAGGGTTTTATGTAAAGGAGGTGAGACATTGAATGTATTGCCCGTAGCAAATCAAATAACCGAAACCGATATTAATTCACCGGCCTGCAAAGGGGAAGGCAGGTCTGCCGAGGATGTTTTTACATCGGTCCTGCTTGAGGCTGAATCGACGGTTTCGGAGAAGAAGCCTGTTGAAACTAATGTGGAGGAGCATGAAGCCCACACAGACCGACCCGAGAAAAACGCTCTGTATTCCATTATGGCTATGTATGTGCCGATACCGGCCCCTGAGGCAGAGCCCATTGTAAACGAGGGTATGCAGGGTAGTGCAGCGTTTAGTCCGATAATCCGCAACAACGAGAGTCCTCAACCCGCCCTGCCGGTCGATATATTGCCGGAATACATAAATGATGAGGCTGCTCAGGCGGCGGGTTTTACACTGGGGTTAATCCAGGGGGCTCAAAAAGAAGCGGCTCAAAACTATATTACGGAAAAGGATGCTGTCATTTTCGCCGGAACGCAAGGTGAAAAAGATACGGACATGGACATAAAAAGTACGACCGAAATAAACAGCACCAATGTTCCTCCCAACAACGTCATTTCCATTCTCGAGAGTAAAAAGGAGGCGGTTTCTCAGTCGGAAAACCCGGATATGTCTAAAGGCTTGCCCGCTGATGAGAGACCGATGGCACGGATGCCGCAGGAAAACATAATAATAGGGGCAGAAAACCGGTATAATCCTGGAATTGTTTTTGATGCCGGCGACATAGAGGATTTGTGCCCTTTGGAGAATGAAAATGAGACCGAAACAGCACCGTCCGCAGCCAATGCCAAGACCGGGAATATAAAAGATGAAGCCGGTAAAGAGGATGACCTAACGAGCTTTATCACCGGCAGCGTAGAGGGACAACGGACTCTGGATATAAGTCCTGAAAAGTTTATTGCAGAGCAGGAATTCGGCATAGCTACGGAAGAGGCTTATTCCATTGATAACCTTTTTGATGCGATGGTTGAAAAAATTGAGTTTCTGAGAACCGATGGCTCTGACAAAATGGAGGTCCGTCTTAAGCCGGAGCATCTGGGTAAGATAACCATTGAATTAGCCTCAAGTGATGATGGCCTTAAGGTGAGAATAAGGGCTGAAGACCCCCAGGTGAAAAACCTGCTTGGAGGGCAGATAAACCAGCTGCTGGAAGCCCTCAATGAAAAAGGGCTCAGAGTTTCCGATGTGAACGTAGTTTACGGCGGTATAGCCGGTCAAAGCTCGGAGCAGCCCGCTACCGGGAAACAAGAAAAAAGGCGAACAAGCTCACGGATACTGACCGGTATTGAAAGCACCGAGCCGGCAGGCGGTATTGAGCAAAGTGAGATGCCGATTTTGATATGGGACAAATATGATGCCCATGATATGGAACCAACCATCAGTTCGGTTGAATATCGGGCCTAGATGGTGAAAGGAGGGCAAAATGGATAGCGCGGTACAAGTGTCATCCGCGATGCCGTTACGCTCGTTTGAAGAATTCAAGAAGGAAGCGAGAACAGTCAATAACGAGCTTGGGAAAGATGAATTTCTTCAGTTATTGGCGGCTCAGCTGAAATACCAAAACCCTCTGGAACCTGCGAAGGATACCGAGTTTATAGCCCAGCTGGCTCAATTTTCATCGCTGCAGCAGATGCAGGCAATGTCATCCTTTCAATACTTCAGTCTGGCGGGTAGATATGTGGCGGCAAACGCGACCCTTGAAAATGGGACAAGGGGAACCGTATACGGGCTTGTTGACTTCGTTTATATGAAAAACAGCGAGCCATATGCTCGAATCGGCGACTATACGGTCAAGGCTTCCGATATAATCCAGGTTTATGACAACAGCATTCTGTCCGGAAATGACCGGCTTATTGAAGCTGCAACTCTGATTGGCTGCACAATAAAAGCAAGAATAACGGACGGCGAAACCCATATGGAGGTTTCTGGCATTGTAAACCGGGTCGCCGTGGAAGATCAGCTGCTTGTCGTATATGTGGACGGAGTCGAAACCGGAATTCCCATAGAAAGTATTTACGATATCCAGAAGATTGTTTTTGAAGAGATTGATCCCCCGCAGGATGATGATACCGTTCAGGAAGAAAACGTTTCAATTTCAGAAGAAAACCCTGAAACCGGGGAAGTAAACGACGGAGGTAATTCACTATGATGAGATCACTTTATTCCGGAGTGTCCGGCCTAAGAAACCACCAGACCAGGATGGATGTTATCGGAAACAACATAGCAAATGTCAATACAGCAGGATACAAAGCAAGCCGGGTTGTCTTTCAGGATATTTACAGCCAGATGATAAAGGCGGGCGCGGCCGCAACGGAGACCTCAGGGGGGACAAATCCCGCCCAGATAGGGCTGGGAGTGACTATGGGCGCGATAGATATTTTGCATACAAGCGCAGCGACACAGCGTACCGATAATCCTCTGGATCTCGCAATAGAAGGTGACGGGTTTTTCATTGTGAGTAAAGACGGTACCGAAGCGGCAGATGAGGAAAATGCAGGCTACTTTTTTACACGGGCAGGAAACTTTTATGTTGACAGTAACGGAGATATTGTAAATGCTAATGGGATGTATTTAATTGGATATTCAACTGATGAGCCGGCAGCTACATGGAATACTGAAAATGAAAGCACCAGAGGAAAAATCTCAATAATAAACCCGGCAGCAGAGGACGATGACCCTACTAATCGATTTACCGATATTTCCGTTGATGATACGGGTGTTATTTGGGGCATGAATGCCAACAATCAAAAGGTTGCCTTTGCCAAGATAGTGCTGGCTACTTTTTCAAATGTAAGTGGTCTTGAGAAGGAAGGCAACAGCCTATATTCTGCCACCGGAAGCTCAGGGCCGGCAAGCTACACGGTATCCGGTGACGGCGGCGCCGGAAGAATCAATCCCGGCGGGTTGGAGATGTCAAATGTGGACCTTGCCTCGGAGTTCACCGATATGATTGTAACGCAAAGGGGCTTCCAGGCTAATTCAAGGATAATAACCACATCTGATTCCATGCTTGAGGAGCTTGTCAATCTCAAGAGATGATAATCTCAGCTAAGACAGTAGGAAGCTTTGGACGGGGAGCCGCAAAATGGTATAAGATTATTTTGCGGCACTCCCCATATTAAAACTTTCGCCGTTTCCCGTATATGGAGGAAAGCGATATGATTATGGTTACGCGTATTAATAAAGTAGAGCAGTTTTATGTTAATGAAGACCTGATTGAGTTTATCGAGGAAACTCCCGATACGGTCATTTCCATGGAATCAGGCAGGAAGATTGTAGTGATGGAGTCCGCGGAAGTTATTATCGAAAGAATTATTCAGGAAAAAAGAAAACTGCACCGCTATTGGAACGAGCTGGAATAGAAAAATACAGCAATTAAAAGCCAAGTTTTAATTGCAAGGAAGTGAGCTTTCTGGAAATCACAACTATTGTCGGAATGCTGTTTGGAGCAATATGTATAATTCTCAGCATTACCTTTGACGGCATCCTGTCGCAATATTTTGATCTGGCATCTATATTCATTGTTATTGGCGGTGTTTTGGCATCTACCGTTGCTTCTTATCCGCTGAATGTGTTGAAAAACCTGCTTAAGATTATAAGCAATGCCTTTAAGGCAAAAAAAGTGGATCTAAACGAGGATGTTGAAACTATAATAAAAATTGCCAATATTGCCAGGCGTGAGGGTATACTTGCTCTTGAAGAGACAGTCAACAATATGGATGATCCATTCCTCAAAAAAGGGATTATGCTCATTATAGACGGATCGGACCCGGAGCTTGTCAAGGGCATACTGGAAACGGAGCTAACCTTTATAAAAGAAAGGCATACTCTGGGACAGGCTGTTCTAAACAGCATGTCATCATATTCGCCGGCTTATGGTATGATAGGAACCCTTATTGGATTGATAAATATGCTCAGGCAGCTGGACGATCCCAGCGCCATTGGTCCGGGAATGGCTACCGCCCTGATAACGACGTTTTATGGCGTTACATTGGCAAACCTGGTATTTACGCCGCTGGCTAAGAAGCTTGGCGTTATGAGTGATGAGGAGTTCCTTCAAAAGGAACTGATCTTGGAGGGCATACTCTCTGTAAATGACGGTGAGAATCCTCAGATTATACGGGAAAAGCTAAATGCGTTTTTATCAAAGGCGCAGCTTAAAGAAAGTGAAGAGAAAAGAAATTCCGATAATGAAGAAGAGACGACAGATAAAAGCTGATATGTTATAGAGCGTTTCTTATTTGGAATGAAGGAGCGGAGATAAGGATGTCAAGAGCTTCGGAAAGAAGGAAATCAAAAGACTCCAACGCCGGAAGCGGAGCATATTGGATGGATACATACGGGGATATGGTGACCCTGCTTTTAACGTTTTTTGTCTTGCTTTTTTCATTTTCCACAATAGACGCGGAAAAATGGAAATCAATAGTAGGAGCTTTTTCGGGTACTGCCTCCGTTTCTGTCACCGTACTGGATCCGGAAATGGTAATGGAAAATCCGATTGAAGTCTTAAAAACCACCGAAGCCGATGACTATCTATATAATAGAGAAGACAGCGATAAAAATCAGAGGGAATATGAGCAGTTTATAAAGCTTTACAAGAGCATCGACAAATATATTTCAGAGCATGAGCTCAATGCAAAAATTTCTGTGGATTATGATTCATATACCGTAATAGTCCGATTTGCAGACAATATCTTCTTTGACTCGGGAAAGGCTGACATAAAGCCCGAATCGGAGGTAGTTCTTCATCATATGGCCGCCATATTTGCCGACAATATGGAGCTCATTGAAATGATAAAAATTGAAGGGCATACCGATAATGTACCCATATCCACATTTCGATATCCAAGCAACTGGGAGCTCTCTGTAAGCAGAGCGGTGAATACCCTTAGATATATTCTGGATACCGGACTTGTAGAAAAAGAGAAAATATCTGCCGTAGGCTATTCGGAGTATCATCCGGTGGATACAAACGATACGATTGAAGGCCGTGCTTCCAATCGGCGAGTCGATTTCGTTGTGCAGGGATATATGAGCAAATGACCACAAAATAAGCAAAAGCTATGAGGATGTGTTTGAATAATGAAAAAAACAGCTGTTTTTATACTGCTTGTCATAGTCGTAGCGGCGGGCGTAATGCTGTATACGTTTGTTTTTAAGGGCGAACCCCCGCCGGAATACGACCAATACTCACCGGGAGATTTCTTCGTCACAAACGTCAAGGATTCCAACAGATTGTTGAAAACATCCGTTGTGCTTGAACTGGATTCAAAAAAAATGCAAGATGAATTAAAAGATAAGAATACTCTGATTCGTGATACTATAATTTTTATTCTCCGGGAATTGGATGAGACAGATGTCAGATCCCCGGATGTGCAGGAAAAGCTGAGGGTACAGCTTAAGGATGCTTTGAACAAACAGCTGGGTACCGAACATATAATCGGTATATTATTCAATGATTTTGTAATGCATTGAAGTGTCTTATGAATAAAATAAAACCAACATATTGCTCAGGTGACTGATATGTGATATCTTTTATATAAAAAAGAGGGGCAAAAAAAGCGCCGATATTAATTGCTATTATAATGTAAAAAATAACGATAAATTGAAGGATTGACCGATTACCGGTTGGGAAACCCTGCAAGGAGGTACAAGCATGTCAGATATACTCACTCAGGCTGAAATAGATGAACTGTTAAATGCGCTTTCAGCAGGCCTAGAGCCTGAAACGCCTCCTGAAACAAGCAATGAAACAAGCATAAAACCCTATGATTTCAAGACTGCCAACAGATTTCCCAAGGAACAGATTCGGACCATGAGTATAGCATTTCAAAGCTATTCTCAGCTGATGTCAAACAGGTTGACAGCTATACTGCGAACATCCGTTGAATGCGAGCTTTTAAGCGTTGAGGAGATGTCCTTCAACGAATATAATAATTCTCTGCCTTCCCCGGTAATCCTTCTGATATTTCGAGTTCAGCCTATGTACGGCTCGCTGATACTGGAGGTTTCTCCGGAATGCGCTTATATGATAATAAACAGATTGCTGGGCGGTTCAGCAATCAGCAGTGACAGCAGCAAACAGTTTACAGATATTGAGCTGGCACTGATGGAACGTGTATTGAGACAGTTGCTGGAGATATTTGCAGAGGCCTGGTCAAAGATTATGCAATTGGAAGCCGAGATGGAGCGTATCGAAACCAGCACTCAGTTTGCTCAGATTGTACCGTTAAATGAACCGGTCGCCGCAGTAACTCTGAATGTTAAAATAGGTGAAGAGAGCGGCCTTGTCAGCATATGTATACCCCACAATGCGATAGAGCCCATTGCAAAGCAGCTGAATACACGAATGTGGTATTCCACATCTATGGGCAATATGACAAGCGCAGACCCGGAAAAGGTGGAGAAGCTTCGCCAGAGAATAAAACAAACCAGCGTTTCCATGCTTGCCCATTTCAAAAACACCCCCGCGACGGTTCTTGATATAGTTAACCTGCAGGTGGGAGATGTAATCCGGTTAGACCACAGAGTCGACGAGCCGGTAACGGTAAAAGTTCAGCACATCCCAAAATTCTTTGCGAAGATTGGTACTTCGGGTTCCCAATATGCCGTAAAGATAGTAGATATTATAAAGGAGGAAAACGAAGATGAATCTTTCGCAGGATGAAATAAACGCCCTGTTAGATGAAAATAATTTAGCACACAACTCTGAAGAAAAGGATTCCGGGCTTTTAAATGAAAGCGTGGCAGAGACATCTGTTTCAAATAACGTTAATCCGGAGTATTTACTTACGGATTATGAGAAAGATACTCTCGGTGAAGTGGGCAATATGTGCATGGGCGCGGTTGCAACCACTATGTATACACTGCTGGACAGACGGGTTAGCATCACCACTCCGCGCGTTAGCATTCATACCACAAGGGAAGTACTGTTGGACTATTCCATACCGTTTGTACTGGTTGAGGTTCAATATACATCGGGAATTCAGGGAAAAAACCTTTTATTGCTCAAGGAGCCTGACGCGGCCCTCATTACGGATTTGCTGATGGGCGGGGAAGGTAAAATTGAAGAGCCTGTTGTCCTCAATGAGATGCATATGAGCGCCATAAGCGAGATTATGAACCAGATGATTGGAGCGGCGGCAACGGCTCTAGCAAAGCTTCTTCATATTCAGGTTAACATTTCGCCCCCCAAGTCGGACAGGGTGGAGGTCCATGCGGATCTTACCGAGACGCTGGATTACTCCCAAGTGGTGGTAAAGATAAGCTTTGATATGGTTATTGAGGGACTCCTGGAAAGCCAGCTTATACAGCTCATTCCATATGATTTTGCGCGAAATTTGGCAAATAAATTAATGGATGCATATAGTGAGGAGGAAAACGTGGAAGAGAACATCTCTAACCAGAGCAATCTACCGGATATCCCTGAAGAAATCCAGTCTGGATTGGGAATTCAGTCTGAAGAGCAATCGATACCTGCCGAAACAGTAGCTCAGATTACGGACACAATGGCTGCCCAGCCTCAAAGCCAACATAGTCTCCCTATAGATAGCTCCTATGTCCAGGCAGAAAAAAGCCCTGGAAACCTGGTGGATGTTCACCCTATACAATTTCAGTCATTTGATGAAAACAAGCCTGCAAATCCGATAAATAAAAGTCTTGACATGGTTTATGATATTCCACTGCAGGTTTCGGTAGAGCTGGGAAAAACCCAAAAAGAAATAAGTGAGATACTTGAATTCGGCATGGGGACGGTAATTGTACTTGAAAAGATGGCCGGTGATCCTGTTGAAGTTCTGGCAAATGGAAAGCTTATTGCCAGAGGTGAAGTAGTTGTTATAGATGAAAATTACGGTGTCAGAATTACCGAGCTGTTCAACAAATGATTTAACGCGATTATCGGGCGGCATATATAGATAAACTTAAGAAAGGTTTGTGGCGAGGTATGAATCAGACCAATATATTGCTTGAAACGGGCACGAATGAGCTTGAAGTGTTGGAGTTCGTTATAGCGGGCAACAGCTATGGCATCAATGTTGCTAAGGTGACTGAGCTTATGCAGGCCAAGAAAATACAGGCAATGCCAAGGTCCAATCCGTATATAGAAGGTGTATTCCAGCCCAGAGATGAAGTATACACCATCATAGATTTGGCAAAGTATCTCGGTCTTCCACCTTCGGAAAACCCGGAAAAGGATATATATATTACAACCAGCTTCAACAAGCTGAGGGTGGCTTTTCATGTCCATTCGGTGGAGAATATTCACAGGATATCCTGGGAAGCCATTGAAAAACCAAACAGTATTATATACGGTGGCAACGAGGGTATTGTAACCGGTATTGCAAAAATAGGCGACAGGATTATCTCTATCCTTGATTTTGAGAAGATAACCTATGATATCGGACCGGAAACAGGTTTCAATATGGATGAAATAAAAAAGCATACAAGTGATAGCCACCCGGACACAACAATCCTTATAGCCGAGGACTCTGCACTGCTTCGAAAGCTTTTGCTGGACGCCCTTCAATCATCCGGATTCCATAAAATCATTATGGCGACCAATGGCAGGGAAGCGTGGAATATCCTTGAGGGTATCAAAGATGAAGGCGAGGATGCTCTCTCTATCAGCTGTGTGATAACCGATATAGAAATGCCACAAATGGACGGACACAGGCTGACAAAGCTTATCAAGAGCGATCCGAAGCTTGCGAAGCTGCCGGTTATAATTTTTTCTTCTATAATTGATGATAATATGAGGCTTAAGGGAATTGAAGCCGGAGCTGATGCGCAGCTTTCAAAACCGGAAATCGGAAATCTGGTTGACACCCTGAACGAAGTATTGGCCGCATCAAAGGAGGAAGCCATATAGCCTGGAAAACGGCAGTCTTTCCGCTTACAAATAATCTTGCGCAATTGATTTGTGGCGTATGCCCGCAAATCAATTCAGGCAGTCAATCAAATGTATATGCGTAAGCATTGAAAGCATTTGTTCTGTGGACATTAAATAAACGATAAACGTGCCGCAATGCCGAATAACGGCATCCTGCGGCACGTTTTGGATTAGAAGCGGAACCAGAGGGCGTTAAAAGTTGTTCGACCACTCAATCGCCTGTAAATAAGCTTTGGAAATGTCATTGAGAGATACACAATATTTGGCTGCCAGCTCCTGGGCTTTTGCCCAACGACTGTTTTCATAGTGTATAATTGATGTCAGAATATCGCCGATAATTCCAGTCCCATACAAAAGGGGTTCTGCAATGGAAGGGGATATGGATGTGAGGAGTATAATTTCTTGCATGGAGGTATCCGTAATAGCATCCATTAGCGACATTAACCCGACTATGAACATATCTTCGGCTCTGGAGGCAAGTCCGGCTTTGGGAGCTATGAGTTCCATGGATCTGCCACGTATAAGGGACATTGTGATGAGCTCACTTGGCTTGTTATTTCCTATTTGAGACAGGGAGATGAGGGTAATCCACTTTTTTATTTCATCCATGCCAAGAATGGAAAGGGCCTGGCGGATATTGCTGACCTTATAGTCAAGACCGAAGAATACAGAATTTACAACCCGGAACAGGCGGTATGTAAGGGCGGTATCGTGCTTGATAATTTCCGCAATTTTGCGATAGTTAACATTGGGGTCAAAGGCAAGTTTAACCAGCTGTAATCTGAGAAGCAGATTTGGCGCCAACGTTGTGGCAGCATTTACAATTCTGGGTTTGCTGAAAAAGAAGCCTTGAAAAAGCGAAAACCCCATGCTCTTTGCCAGTTCATAATCCTCTAAGGTCTCAAGCTTTTCCGCCAAAAATATTATCTGATGCTTTTTCGCCTCCGACATAGTAATCTTTATCTCTTCTAAAGGAGTATTTCGAAAATCAATTTTAACTATACCTGCTACCGAGAGAAACTTCTCATACTGCGGTTTAAACACAAAATCGTCAAGAGCAAGCCTGTACCCCTTTTTTCTAAGTGTTTGGCAGGCCTCTAAAACCTCTTCGGTGGGGCTTATATTTTCAAGAATTTCGATAATGAGAAGGCTGCTTGGAAGGAGTGTAGCTATCTGGCTGAGCAACAGCTTTTCCGTGAAATTTACAAAAGCATATTTTCCATTGGTTATCTTATGAATACCTATACTGTGAAAGCTATTTACAATAGTTTCAGTTGTCGCCGTATCTTGGGATACTTCGCCTTGAAAGGCCGTACTTTTATCATCATGCCGGTACAGAAGCTCATATCCGAAGATTTCCATATTATTATTAAAAATCGGTTGTCTTGCTACACAACTTTCCATTTATCTATCCCACATGTTCCCATATATTATATATTAGATTATATATTAGAAGCTTATACTATAAATTAGCATAATATAAGAATTATTTCAATAGCAAGTCAAGTCCAAATTAGTGTGTAAATTACCTCGGTCATCAAACGGTAGCTAATGAGACAATAGCCTAAGCGTTTATGCCGCGAAAGCTGTTGACGATGAGTACATGGCATGTTAGGCTGTTGGCC
>JAAYOP010000107.1 GCA_012520295.1 Clostridiales bacterium
AATGCCCTTCTTCCTACAGCTTTATTTTTGCTATACAAAAACCAACTCACATGGTATAATTGTTTTCACTTTATAAAAACTGTCATATTCCTGAACTATAAATCGCGGATGATGTCTTAAAAAACGAGTAACATAAAGGTATGTGTAGCCCATCTTCTTTCGGCTGATATCATATTTAATATGGATGATTATATGAACGAAAAAAACGAAGCGGAAAACAGAGATAAATCAAAAACCCAAATCGATGTATCTGAAGATATGACGGCCTGGAAGCGAAAAACATCCCTGTTTTTATCAAGCCAGGCATTGTCCCTTTTCGGATCATCGCTGGTTCAGTATGCCATTACATGGTATATCACAATAAAAACCCAGTCCGGCATAATGATGACCATTGCCATTATATGCGGCTTTTTGCCCACATTTTTTCTATCCCCCTTCGCCGGCGTATGGGCGGACAGATTTAACAGAAAACACCTTATCATTATTTCGGACTCCTTTATTGCCATATCCACACTAGTCCTCGCCCTTTTGTTCATGCTGGGTTATCAGGCAACATGGCTGCTTTTCGCCGCCATGTCCCTGCGGGCTATAGGCTCCGGCATACAGTCTCCGGCGGTTTCCGCCATCATACCCCAGATTGTCCCAAAGAAGCATTTATCAAGGATAAATGCGCTGAACAGCAGCGCCCATTCCTTTGTCTCGCTGCTATCCCCTCTTCTGAGCGGCGCTTTGCTGTCAATCGCTCCGATTGAATCCGTCTTCTTTATAGATGTGGTTACGGCAGCAATAGCAGTCTTCTTCCTATCTGTATTTTTGCATGTTCCCCCTCATAAAAAGGCGCTGCAAAAAACCAATACGGGATATTTCTCCGACTTGAAATTGGGTGTAAAATATATATGGAAGCACGATTTTATCAGGTTGTTTTTCATATTCTGCGCCGTATTTTTCTTTTTAGCGGCGCCTGCCTGCTTCCTTACCCCCTTGCAGGTCACCCGGAAATTCGGGAACAATGTACTGCACCTGACGGCCATAGAGATAGCCTTTTCAATCGGGATGTTGGTTGGCGGTCTGATAATGGCCGCCTGGCAGGGCTTTCGGAACAAGATTCATACAGTCGCAATGGCGGGCTTTGTTTTTTCACTTTTCACGGTAGTACTCGGCTTCATTCCGGTTTTCCCGGTTTATTTGATTATCATGGGCATACTTGGTCTCGCAATGCCTTTCTTCAATACGCCCGCCACCGTTTTGTTCCAGCAAAAGGTTGACCCCAATTATCTGGGAAGAGTATTTGGCGTTCTGGGTATGCTCACCAGCAGTATTATGCCCCTGAGCATGCTCCTGTTCGGCCCCCTTGCCGATATTATAAAAGTCGATTGGATTATAATAGCCTCCGGATCCCTTATATTTGTAGTGGGGCTTATCGTGTTTTTCAGCAAAGTCCTAATTGAGGAGGGCGAAACAGACAGCCTGCTGGAGTCGACCGCTCCTCAACAATTCAATTAATGACTGTCTGAATGGATTTGCTGTCACGGGCCCCAATTCCTTTGTGCTACACCCAGAACAAATAACATTTGCTTATTAAAGAATTACTGATGGATGAAATGGAGGTTTTGCGCGCATGCACATGTATAAAATCAAATATCCCAATCTGTTTAAACCTATAACTCTCGGCAAAACCCTGTTCAGAAACCGCATCTTCGCCTCCCCCACCGGGTATCTGGACCTCAGCCCGGACCGCTTTCCTACCGCCGAAACAATTGCATATTTTGAGCTGAAGGCCCGGGGCGGCTCCGCCTCCGTCTGTGTTGGAGACTGTATTGTGGATACAAAAACGGGTCAGATATCCTCCTATCAGATACATATAGACAACCCAAACGCCCTCCCCTCCATGTCGGCGCTGGCAAACGCTCTGGTGAGACATGGGGCCGTAGCTGCCGTGGAGCTAAATCACGGCGGAATATTCTCCCACTATGTATATGAGATGGGCCTGCCTCTCTACGGACCTTCCGAAATGAAAGTTCCGGACACACATATTGTCAATAACGATGGTCATGAGGTCAAAAAGTCCGAGGACGGAATGCGGCACATACATGAGATGACCCAAGAGCAGATATACGCCGTAGCCGACGCTTTCGGAAAAGCCGCGGCCTTTGCCAAGAAATGCGGCTTCGGCATGATAACGCTCCACGGAGGGCACGGCTGGCTCCTGGCCCAGTTCATGTCGCCCTTTTACAACAGGAGGAGCGACGAATGGGGCGGCAGCACCGAAAAGAGAATGAGGATGCCTCTGGTCGTCATAGAGAGCGTGCGCAGGGCGGTAGGCCCCGGCTTCCCCATCGAGATTCGCATAAGCGGCGCGGAGTGCATATCCGGCGGATACGATATTGACGAGGGTATTAAAATAGCCCGTCTTCTGGACGGGAAAGTGGATTTGATACATGTATCCGCGGGCCATCACGATTCCCCCAAAGCTTCCGCCATAACTCACCCCAGCATGTTCCTGGAGGACGGCTGCAATGTGAAATACGCCGCCAAAATTAAAAAACATGTGAAAACCCCCGTGGCCACCGTGGGCGCCCTCTCCGCCCCTGAGCTGATGGAAGAAATCATAGCCTCAGGAAAGGCGGATGTGGTTCAGATTGGCCGGGGTCTTCTGTCCGACCCGGACCTGCCCGTAAAGGCGCGTATGGGATTGGACGAGGAAATTAACAAGTGCATGCGCTGCTACGCCTGCTTTGCCAACAGCACCGCCCGCCGCCAGTTCTACTGCGCCATAAATCCGGTGATAGGCCACGAGCTGGAGAATAAATTTGAAATTCCGCCGGCGGCGAAAAAGACCGTACTTGTCGCGGGTGGAGGTATCGCCGGTATGCAGGCGGCCCTTACCGCCTCCCAGCGGGGCCATAGAGTCATACTCTGCGAAAAAAGCGGCAGGTTGGGCGGCGTTTTGCGGTGTGAAGAAGCCGTCCCCTTCAAAAAGAAGCTCTCGGAATACCTGGACCGCCAGGAGATGCTCATATCCCGCTCGCCCATAGAGTTGCGCCTTAATACCCAGGTTACGCCCCAGCTGGCAGAAAGCATCGCTCCGGACGTTATCATAGCCGCAATGGGGGCCCGGCCCATCCGCCCGAATATTCCGGGCATCGACAGGCCCAATGTGCTGGGCGCCGGGGAAGCCTATAAAAAAGCGGGCCAAATCGACTTGGGCAAAAACATCGTCATCCTGGGCGGCGGCCTTGTGGGAACGGAGCTGGCGATTTTCCTCGCTCAGGAGGACCGGAGCAGGAAAATAACCATTATGGAAATCCTAGATGAACTCAACGACGGCGGGAATATGGTCCACGCCATATCCCTGAGTGCCCAGATAAGAGAGCTGGGCATTTCCCTTGCCCTGTCCACAAAGGCACTGGAGATAAACGAAAATGGTGTCATAGGCGATGGCCCGGATGGAAATAAGCTCTATGAGTCGGACACGGTGATATACGCCGTGGGTCAGCGCCCCCTGCGTGAAGAGGCGAACACCCTCCGCTTCTGCGCCCCCGAATTTCACCAGATAGGCGACTGCAATACCCCCGCCAACATCCTCCAGGCAACCCAGGCCGCCTATACCATAGCCAGAGATATAGGCAGGTTCTAAGTAGTCGCCAGAAAAATGTAGTTAGTTGCCAGTAGCCGAAGGACGTTTTTGTCCTTCGGCTCTTCGTTTTGCATCCCGTGTTCCTGCTTCTTCACCGCCGTCTCTCCTCCCCTGCAATTTTTTTAGAAAGACTGACAAAACCGCCAAACCTCATCTTTTATGGTTTAGCGGTTTTTCTTCTGTTTGCCCACATTCCCCTCCCTGTCATTCTGAGGAACAATTGCCCCGGATTTGGGCATTGCGACAAAGAAGCTTATGATCCTACGCTTCGCTCAGGATAACAGAAATGGTTGTCATGAAATAGAAACCAGTTGCCAGTAGTCGAAGGACATTTTAAACTCGCCTAAATCGAAAAACTCAGACCGTCTCTACTTCAGAGTATCCTGAACAATGCTCTTCAGCTTGTCGCTGCCCGCACCGCCCACACTGTTTGTAAAGCTTCCCTTCACTGCATAGCTATCTTCTTTTGCGGCAATATCATTGTTTTTCAGCTGGATTTTCGGGGGTATTATATGCCCCTTCACTTTTTTCCCGTCCATATTCTTTTCCTTTACATCGGTATTCTATTTTCTATTTTATTATTAGTGGACGGTTGGATTTTATTCGGTGAGTCATATGGAGAGAATGAGGAGAAATTTCAAAATGGGAATCCGTTGGTGTTTGTTGAACATTTATACAATTTAGTTTATAATTGGATTGAGAATTCAAATA
>JAAYOP010000108.1 GCA_012520295.1 Clostridiales bacterium
ATTGGGGATTTAATTTAAAATTTTGAAAAACAATGGTCAGAGAAGGTTAAAAATAAAGGTTGAACAAAAGCTGGAAGGATGGTATAAAATAATCAAGGTCAAGGTTAGTCAAAGTCAGAACAAAAAATAAGGAGGTGTTGATATGTTTGGATTAACCCCTTACAGAAAGAATAGGGATATGGCAAGGAGGGGCGTATGGAGCCCCTGGGCCGATTTCGACAGAGCTATGGAGGCCGTTTTCAGTGGATGGCGTTTTCCGGATTTAAGAGGCGGCATAAAAATAGATGTAAAGGAAACTGATAAGGAATACATCGTAGATGCCGAACTTCCCGGATTTGACAAGGAAGACATCAAGCTGGAACTGGATGACAATATGCTCACAATTCAGGCCCAAAGGGACGAAAATGAAAAAGAAGAGCGCGATAATTACATCAGGAAGGAAATCAGGCGCTGCTGTGCCTCCAGGAGGTTTTATGTGGAGAACGTCAAAAAAGAGGACATTAAAGCCAACTATGAAAACGGAATTCTTCACATAGTGCTCCCGAAGGATGAGCAGGAAATCGAAAAGAGAAAGATAATAGACATCGAATAGTATATTCAATCGGTTATGGCTGTATCAGGCTATGGTACAGCCTCTTTTTATGATTGTCTGAAAAGCAATAGTTTTGAGCAGACAGTGCAGGTCACGAAAAGGGCCTTGTGACTGCGGGAGCACCTTCCGGGGGAAGCAACGCTTTTCTATCTCGCATATGGATAAGATTCTTCATCTCCGCTTGCAAATCCGCTGAATTTGCAGCCATGTTAAATCTGTGAGCAATCTTTCGGGTTTAAAGTGCGCATCTTCCGTGGAAGTATGAACGTTGGTTGCTGCTTTGGGGAGATGGCCCTGCCCGGGGAGCCGCTGGCTGTGAGACCGGGTTTTAAAACATCATACCGGTAAACAATTTTGCCAAGCCTATTGGAATGCGGTGAAAAAAATAGTATTATATAGACATGGGATAAGAATTTATTTTTCGGAGGGAAAAAGCGTGGGAAAATTTGACGATCTGGTTTTTACCATACCGAAGGAATTTCACGAGTGGTATGGGTTTGCCTCCCCCAGGGGCTTCTTCAGAGGCACAACCATGATGGAGAAGGCAAAGGTCTATATGGATTTCACTGCTGTAACGAAGGAGCTTGTCATGGAGGTGCCCCATACTCATCATGCTGTTGACGAATATCTGGTTTTTACGGGCGCAGATATGAATAATTTCTTTGAGTTTGACGCGGAAGTGGACGTCTGGCTGGGGGATGATCCCGAAAGGCTTGAACTGTTTACCCTGACAGAGCCCACCATTATACGCGTCCCGCCAAAGCTCTATCACTGCCCCGTCAATTTCAGGCGCTTCTCAAAGCCCATAGTATTCTCCGCTATCTATCTGGACGGTGACTGGTCGAAGATTAACCGCCATGTCAACGCCGAAGGCCGCGAGGAATTTACATACGACGGGGCGGGGATACGCCGCTGTGTGTTGGACCGCTCAAAGGAATGCGTATACTGCGGAAAATGCTTTTCACAGGCAATGAAGGATTTTATGAAGGAAGCCAAAAAAGAGCAAGCGCCGCAGGCCGATCTGCTTGCTCCCTACTATGAAATGGCGAAGCTGCCGCGCACAGGCAAATTTGATAGATATGTGTATCCGTTTAAGCCCGAATATCACGATGACCCGAATTTCCTGAGTCCCCGGGCAGGCTTCAGGGGCTGCAAGGAGATGGAGGAGTCCAGGCTCTACTACCAGTACGGTATTGTTCAAAAGGAGTGCCAGGTAGGTCAATTGCATATGCATCACGCCGTAGAGGAATATCTATTCTTTACAGGTGCGGATATTACACATTTCTTTGATTTTGACGCAGAGATTGAGATATCACTGGGGGAGGACCCGGACAATATGGAGACCTACACAATAACGGAGCCCACGGTGATTAGAATTCCTCCAAAAGTATGGCACGGTCCTGTCACATTCAAGCGTATTGGGGCACCCATTAACTTCATGCCCTTCTACCCATCGGGAGATTATGGAAGGATTGCCCGAGAGAATAGAGACGATGGTACATCCGCCTATATCTACCAAGGCACCGATTTACCAGAGTAAAAACCTGATTTAAAAGGCATAAAACTGACGTAAAACCGGCGGGCATTTTTGTCCGCCGGTTTGCGTTATGGTTTTCATTATCCTGATACCTATCTGATCATTCTGCCCCTGCCATCGGAGTGCATTATCCACTCTATATCCGAAAGGTCGGCGGCAATCATGTCTCCCTCAATGGTATGCTTGCAGCAAGCCGCCGCCGCGGCAAAGTCCACTGTTTCCTGAGGGCTTTTATTATTTAGGGTGCCGTAAATAATCCCGGCTGAAAAGGCGTCCCCTCCGCCTATTTTATCAATCATGAAGATTGAATAGGTGCGAGACTGGAAAGACTCTCCGCCCTCATATAGCAGGGCTGAAAACTTGCTTACCTCACCTGAAAGGGTGCGCCGCCGGGTTATTGCGGCTTTTTCTAAATGAAATCGGCGGCAAAGCTCCACCGCTGTCTCGTGCAGGCCGCCGGTTTTGATACCAAGGACTTCTTCTGCCTGGTTTTCGTTTATTACCAACAGGTCAATGCCTCTGATAAGCCGGGACATGATTTCCCGGGCCCGGCCGGCACTCCAGAGCAATGAGCGGAAATTGAAATCGCAGGATACTTTCAGCCCTTGACGACGGGCGATATTTACGGCGGTCTCTGTGAGATTATATATGTTGTTCCCCAAAGCGGGGGTTATTCCCGAAAAATGAAACCAGTCGGCACCCTTGAAAACCCTTTCAAAGTCGATTTCTTTCGGACCCATCTGTGAAAAAGCCGAATACTCCCGGTCATATATGACCTGGGAGGGCCTCTGAGAAGCCCCTTTTTCTGTAAAGTATAATCCCATGCGCCCGTTGCCGCGAATTATGTGGGATGTGTCTACATTCATGGCTCTGAGTCTTCTTAAGCAGGCGTCACCCAGCGCATTATCCGGGAGCATTGTGACAAGTGAGGCAGCTTCACCCCATTGAGCCAGGGCCGCGGCGGTATTTGCCTCACTGCCTCCGAAGCAGGCTGAAAAAGCATCAGCCTGTATAAGCCTTTTATGTGCCGGAGGCTGAAGATGCATCATGATTTCACCGAAGGTTACGATTTTTGGCATAAGCATCTCACATCTCCTTGTTAAGAAGACTTACCTTTGCGTCTACTACCGCTCTTAAATATTTCTTTGCTTTGGAAGTGACAGCGGAATAACTTCCGCCGCTGTCTGTAAGATCGCTGCCCACACCCACGGCGGCTGCTCCCGAGCTTATCCATTTACCAACGTTTTTTAGTTTGATACCCCCGGTGGGGATAAAGTCCAGCATGGGGAGCGGCCCCTTAAAGGTTTTTATGATGGACGGTCCGAATATGTCACTGGGAAACAGCTTTACCATGGAGCAGCCGTATTCCATGGCGGTAACGGCCTCAGTTATGGTCATCACGCCGGGAATAACGGCTGTGACATATCGGTTGCAGAGCTTTATTATCTCTATACTCAGCATGGGGCTGACAATAAACTGAGCTCCCGCCTGGATGCAAAGGCGCGCCGTTTCCGAATCCAGTACCGTTCCGGCGCCCAGCAGCAGCGGGCTGTTATCCCCATATATGGATGTGATATGCTTGATAATGTCTATCGCGCCCGGCACGGTCATAGTTATCTCAACATTACGTATCCCGCCCTGTACGACCGCGTCAACCAGCTTCAGGCACTCCTCCGAATCCTCCGCGCGGATTACGGCGATAATGCCGGTCTTCTTCACCTGGTCATATACCATGTATCTCTTCATATTCTGTTCTCCTGTTATATATTAGTGCCTTTTTGCAGCGCAATGGAATTGGGGCGTGTTATCGCCAAATTCATTCAGGCAGTCAATCAAATGCATAATGGGAAAGCATTTGTTCAGTGGACATTATATTACTTTAAAGTATTCCTTCGCGTTTCTGTAGGAGATTCCCCTTACTATTTCCGGGAGAATATCCATGTCAAAGGGATACACACCGGTTTGAACCAAATTGCCGATAAAATCGCACATGATCCGCCGAAAGTATTCATGCCGGGAATAGGACAGAAAGCTGCGGCTGTCGGTTACCATGCCGATAAACCTGCCCAGCACTCCCAGATTTGCCAGATCGGTCAAGTGGCGGGTTATTCCGTCAATATGGTCGTTCATCCACCAGGCGGCTCCAAACTGCATCCTGCTCCCTTGTCCGCCGGTCTGGAAGTTGCCCGCCATGGCCGCGACAGTATAGTTGTCCTTCGGGTTCAGGACATATAGGACGGTTTTAGGCAGAATACCTTCAACCTCAAGACTGTCCAGCAGGCGGGAGAGAGGTTGTGCGATTGGCCTGTCATTTATGGAATCAAAGCCAGTGTCGGGGCCTAAGATTCTGTGCATTTTCGTGCTGTTGTCACGCAAAGCGCCAATGTGTATCTGTGCTGCCATACCATGCTTAACATACTCCCTGCAAAGAAATCTGACAACGGCTGTTTTATATTTGTCTGCTTCCGTCTCCGTAACCCCTTCGCCGGACATGGCTTTTTTAAATATATCCTCAATTTCCCTTTGGGACGCTCTGAGAAAGGGAATATGGGAAAAGGAGTGGTCACTTGCCACACAGCCTGCTTCCGCGAAGCGTTCTATACGCCGGGATATGACTGCTTTCAAGTCGTCCATGCAGATGATTTGCATGCTCTCCGTTTCAGCTAGCTTTTTTATATAGCCGGAAAAGCCGTCCTTTTCAATTGACAGCAGCTTGTCAGGCCTGAATGTGGGGAGTATCCTCACATCAAGCTCCTTTTCGGCGGCCAGCTTCCTGTGATAAATGAGCTCATCGACCGGGTCATCGGTAGTGAAAATGGCCTTCACATTGAATTTCCTGATAATCTCCCGGGGCTTGAAGCCTCCGTCACAGATTTTTTTGTTTGCCATTTTCCATATATGGTCAGCAGTTTTTGGAGTCAGTGGCGTGTCTATATCAAAAAACCTCAGAAGCTCCAGATGAGACCAGTGGTAAAGAGGATTTCCTAAACAGTATGGCAGGGTGTGGGCCCAGGCTTTGAATTTTTCATAGCCGCTGCTGTTTCCGGTTATATAATCTTCCTCTATGCCGTTGGCGCGCATGGCACGCCATTTGTAATGGTCGCCCTCCAGCCAAAGCTGAGCCATATCACGGGGCGCTTCATTCTCATATATGGCCTTGGGACTAAGATGACAGTGAAAATCAAATATTGGCTCTTCGGCGGCGATTTCATAGAGCTTTTTTGCCGTTTGGGAATATAGTAAAAAATCCTCGTCCATAAACCGCTTCATACGCCCACCTGATTTCCCTTCATTTTTCCTATGGCCTCCCAAAGTCCGTTTATATAGGCAATGCCCAGTGCCCGGTCATATAGCCCGTATCCGGGACGGCCCTCTTCGCCCCAGATCATTCGCCCGTGGTCGGGGCGCATATAGCCCTTAAAGCCTATATCATGATAGGCCTTCATAATCTCAAATACATCCAGGGAACCCTCAGATGAGAGATGGGAGGTTTCGTGAAAGTGGCCCTCATCGATTATTTTCAGATTCCTCACATGGGCGAAATGGATGCGGCCCATTTTGCCGAAATATCTTATCATATGGGGAATATCATTGTCAGGATTTGCTCCCAGAGAGCCACTGCAAAGGGTCAGACCGTTGCATTCCTCATCCACAAGGCCCAGGAGCCTTTCCAGATTCTCTTTGCAGGTTACGATTCTGGGGAGCCCAAAAATGCTCCAGGGCGGGTCGTCCGGGTGGATGGCCATCTTTACGCCCCGGCTTTTACACACGGGTATTACAGCCTTTAGAAAATATTCAAGATTATTAAACAGCTTTTCCTCGTCAACATTCTCATATTGCTCAAGAACCGTCTGCAGTTCCCTGAGCCGTTCCGGCTCCCAGCCCGGCAGCGAGAAGCCTTTGCTGCCGTCTGCCATATCCCGGACTATTTGTACCGGGGTTTTGTTTTTGAGAAGCTCCTGGTCGTATAACATGGCAAAGGAGCCGTCGGCCAGTTTTTCAGCCAGATTTGTACGCAGCCAGTCAAATACCGGCATAAAGTTATAGCAAATTACCTTAACTCCGGCTTTGCCCAGGTTTTTGATTGTCTTTATGTAGTTTTCAATATACCCATCCCGTGTTTCAAGGCCAAGCTTTATATCCTCATGGATATTGACGCTCTCAATGACCTCCAGCTCAAGGCCGTGCTCTTCAATTTTACGCTTGTAAGCCAAAATTTCATCATAGGGCCACATCTCCCCAGGGGGAATATGGGTGAGAGCGCCTACAATTCCCGTCACACCCGGAACCTGGCGAATGTGGCTTAATTCGATTGTGTCGTCGGCTTCGCCGAACCACCTGAATGTCATTTTCATAACGCTGACCTCAAAAAGTTTGTATATTATTCTGACAGGTATTTTTGAAGGGTGTTTTTCACAGCGCCCTTTCCGGAGGCAAGCTCTTCGAAAAAACCTTCAATTTTTTCGCCCAAACGGGCCTCATACAGATTTAAACCGAAAATGGTTTCGTTGGATAAGACAGGCCTGATATTTTCCGGCTTCGGATTTCCCAAAGCGCTTTCGGATAAACAGGCTCTAAGCTCTCCGAGAAGAGGGTCCGGGCTCAAAGGCATGGTATTTCCGCTGTCGTCTATACCCATCAGGTATCTCAGCCAGCCGGCGATGGTAAGGGGTATGTAATTAAGGCTGGTGGCATCCCCGGTTTGCCTGATATGGGCTTTTATCGTCTCTCCGTAGCGGATGGATACTTTCTGGGACGTGTCGGTGGCTATCCTTTGGGGGGTATCGGGTATATTCGGGTTTGGAAGCCTTTTGTTTATGACTTCGTCAATGAATTTTGCCGGGTTGAGGATACCGGGGTCGATTACAACAGGCAGCCCTTCCTCATAGCCGATTTTCTGCACCAGCCTGAGCAGGTATGGGTCCTTCATTTCGTCGGAAATCCTGCTGTAGCCCAGCAGACAGCCGAATATCGCCAGGGCCGTGTGCAAAGGATTTAAACAGGTGGAGACCTTCATATGCTCAGCCTTTTCAACGGTTTCCCTGTCCGACAGCATGACGCCCGCATATTCAAGGGGAGGGCGTCCGTTGGGAAAGCTGTCTTCAATAATCAAATACTCCGCTTTTTCCGTGTTGACGAAGGGAGCTATAAAGGTATGTCTCGATGTCTCGATAATCTCAGTGGATTTAAAGCCTGTTTTATTCAGTTCCCGGGCAACTGAAGGTGAGGGGCGCGGCGTAATTTTGTCGATCATGGTCCAGGGAAAGGAGACCAGATTTTCGTCCCGCAGATAGTCAATGAAGCCTTCCTTCACAAGTCCGGTTTTTTCCCACTCCCGGCCCAAGGTCAAAACGGCATCTTTGAGCTTATCGCCGTTGCGGGAGCAGTTATCCATGCTTACCAGGGTTATGGGGTGTCTCCCGTGCTTATAGCGGGTGTGGAGCAGAGCGGTTATCTGGGATATGAGATGCTTCGGATATAGCTGCAGCTTCGCTATGTCCTCTGAGACCTCGGGGAGGAATGTCCCGTCAGTTTTGTACAGGTTGTAGCCCTTTTCCGTGACGGTGAGGCTGACGAGCTGTAGACCGGGATATTTGAAAATCTCATTTAGCCTGCTCCAGCCGCTCAGTGAGCCGGATATCAGGTTCTCGCTTATACTTGCGATTATTTTTTTATCATATGTATTGTCGGCGTTCATAATTACGCGAAGCACCAGATTGTCATGGGGCCTGTATATCCTGTCTATGATTTCAGTATCATAGGATTCCGCGGCTATGATGCCCGTATCCGAATTGCCGCTTTCCAAAAGGGTTTGGGAAAGGGCGGCAACAAAACCGCGAAAAATATTCCCGGCTCCAAAATGCAGCCAGCGGGGGGTTTTTGCGGTGGCATTAACCATTTTTTGTATATCAAAATCCGGCAGAGATATATTGGCGGATATCCATTTCCTTTTATCCCTGATCCCGGCGTAATCCAGCTTCATATATACTTCGCATCCCCTTTCCGGATAGCCTTGTAATGCCTGATAAAAGATGCAAAAGCGCAATAACAGGAATGCTTTGACAGCGTTTTTGAAAAGTTGCGGGCCCATTCAGGCAGTCAATCAAATATATAATGGAAAAGCATTTGTTCAGTGGGCATTATTTGCGCATACTCCGGTATTAGATGACATCTTTGGATATTATAACAGTCTTTCCGAATATTTTCAAAAAATTTAAAATTATTAGTTTTATTCGGCAATGAAAAAACAGGACGGCGTTAATATGCCGTCCTGCCAAATTGGTATAGGCTGTTAAAAGTTCTCGCTTAGGACATACCATTTGCCTTTTGTCTTAAGTGCAATCATTTCAAAGCTGTCGTCAATTTCGTTGCCCATGTACTCATAGTATTCTCTAAGATCTCTGTCAAGCTTTGAAAGGTTAAGTCTGAGCTTTGTGTCTACCCGGACTAAATAAGCATCGTCAACTTTCATGTCATAATACCTGTAGATGTACTCAAGATCTTCAATTTCGTCCTTATCAAGGCGTTTGGTATAGGTAATTTTGTATTTTATCGATTTTATGCTCTTAAGGAAATCATCCATATCGTTGTATGTATAATACTCAAAATCATTCCGGAGCTGCGGGGGCAGACAGGCTATTACTCTTTCTGTTTTTCCGGATTCCATAGCTTTAAAGAACGCGTTGACGGCGCTCTTATATCCGCTGCCTCCTCCGCCTGCAAGAGCAATGATAATAACAGCAACCAAGACCAGCGCTCCGATTCCCGCAAGTAATCCCACTGTTTTGTTTTTTATGCCGGTTCCGGGCTGCCTGCCCTGTCTGAAAGCCTGAGTTGTTGGGCTCTGGGGCTGCGCATTTGCATTTTGTACTGCCTGGGTTCCGCAATTGGGGCAAAATGACGCATTATCGGGAATTTCGGTACCGCAATTTCTGCAAAATTGTGACATTTAAAATCTCCTTCAGCGTATTATTATTCTCTATGAATAATGCAATTTAATTTATTTTACCATATTTCAGATGGATGTAAAGAAAAATGTGAACAAACTGTGACCGAAAATAATGCGGAAGCTTTCTTAATCAAACCCTTCCTTTTTATGCTACCTATGCCGGTTATTCAGATCACGGTATCCTGTTTCATTACCGTTTTTATCAGGCTTTAAATAAGCCCCTTTCGCAATCCGCCAGAAGGCTTCCCACAACAAGCTTGAATAATATTACCAGGTAATTACTGAAAAATCTATATGAGATCATGGATTGCTATTGCTTTTTTTGATGTTATCTTCTATTATAACAATAAGCATTCTCATTACAGCTTAAAGTAAGGAGTTGAATTTATTGGCTTGGGGATTGACTAGCTATACAGCAGAGGAAATCATAGATCTTGCCGTGGCAATTGAGGAAGAGGGGCAGGAGTTTTATGATAAAGCGCTACAGTATGCAACGGGATACAAATTAAAAGAGGCGCTGGTATATCTGGCCAGGGAAGAGAGGAAGCACGCGGAGACTTTCCGGAAAATGGGCGACCAGCTGAAAAAGGATTTCATACCCAATGAGAGCTACGAGGGAGAGTACGAGGAATATCTTAAATCCATCGTAAACAGCCGCAGCTTCAACGTTAAAAAAGCGGAAGAGACAGTTAAAGAGCTGAAATCCGATAAGGATATTTTAAATTTCGCCCTGGGCTTTGAAAAGGACTCGATTTTGATTTTCAGTGAATTCAAGGCCTTTGTAAATGACGAGGGCAAAAAAGTGATAGATAAGCTCATTGAAGAAGAAAAGGAGCATATCAGAAAGATAGTCAAGGTATTTCGGGAGCTTGAGGACTGAAGCTTGATTTTTAACTATGAATATCTCGCCTGCATGTTATCATGAAGGCGAGATATTTTTATTGATACAATACAACCCTTAAAAATGAAAAGCTTGCTGCGATAATAATATTTGCCGATGCTAAAGGTGGAAAATAGAAAAGCAGTTTTGTAAATACTATGGAAAAACGGTTGGAAGGTTACCATTTTGTCTGCAGAGAGCCATATATTTTGATTTTAATACATTATTGCATATCTTAATGGTTATATAAAAACGGCATCATAAGGACTGGAGGATTCCCTGGCTTTCTATGGGGTTCCGGAGGGAATTTGAATCCAAAATCCATTCAATCTCTGCTCCTAAACATAGCTTAATTCACTATTTGGAGACCCAATATCGCGAACTTATTTTGAGGTGAACCTCAATTTCAAGGGAGCCAAGCGGCTCATTTTCTGATTGAAAAACACACAGCGCCGCCCTTTAGCAGCAGGCTGCGGCGGGGATAACGGGTGATATGGGGAGCTCCCGGTATTCCGGCATATCCCGATACTGCGGCATGGGCACTACGATTTTTACACCGTGGGTTTCGGTTATAACAACATCCATGCCGTATACATCCCGGATACTTTTTTCGGTTATTATTTCAGGGCCGCCATATGCGTATACCCGGCTGTCCTTGATAAGTAAAAACCTGTCGCAGTAGCGCATGGCCAGATTGATGTCGTGTATGACGATGATAGCGCAGATACCTTCATCCTTTGAAATATCCCTGACGATATCCAGTACTTCATACTGGTTTTTCAGGTCCAGATTGCTGGTGGGTTCATCCAGTAAAAGCACTCGGGGCTGCTGGGCAAGGGCCTGTGCCAGCATCACCTTCTGAGCCTCGCCGCCGGACAGCTCATCCACATATCGAAGCTGAAAGGGCTCCAGCCCCATTTTTTTTATTATATCGCTGACAATGGCGATATCTTGGTCTGTGGGGCCCAGCTTTATGTAGGGCTTTCGGCCCAGAAGCACGGAGTCGAATACAGTCAGCCTATCCCACTCATTTTTTTGAGCCACATAAGCCATATTCCTGGCGATTTCCTGTCTTTTCATCTCTCCTATGCTGTTTCCGTCCACAAGGACGCAGCCTTCCCGGGGCTGCAATATCCTGTTGAGACACTTTATCAGAGTGCTTTTGCCCGCGCCGTTATTGCCCAGAACCGCGATACATTCGCCCTTTTGTCCATCGAATGTAATTTGCTCAAGTACCGGACGATCTGGTTTATAGCGGAAGCTCAAATCACGTACAGTAATCATCTTTTTTGCACTCCTTTAAATAAAAGATAGAGAAATACCGGCGCCCCGAGAAAAGAGGTTATAGCGCCTATGGGAAGTATAACGGGGGACACAATCAGCCTGGCCGCCGTATCACTCAATAGCAGGATCAGCGCGCCGACCATTGCGGAAGCGGGAAGCAAAAACCTGTAATCGTTGCCGATTATCCTGCGAAGTACGTGGGGGGATATCAGTCCTACAAAGTTGATAATGCCCACAAAGGAAACAATGACGGAGGATGTAAAGGAGCAGATAATCATCCCGACAATACGTACCGCGTCAACATTTACACCCAGACCCTTGGCCGACTGGTCTCCGCCCTGAAGGGCATTGTAGTTCCACCTGTTGAACATGAAGTAGACAAGGGCCAGCAGCACGACCGCGGAGATAATGATGATTTCCCTCCAGGAAGTGCGCCCCAGATCACCAAAAGTCCAGAACACAACGGCCGCCAGCTTCACGTCCTCCGCGAAATACTGCAGCAGCGTTGTTCCGCCGGCAAACAGCGAGCTTAGAGCCACACCTGCCAGTACCATTGCCTCCGGGCTTATCCCCCTTAATTTCGACAAGCCCAGCACTATGAAGGTGGAGAGCATGGAGCATATGAAGGCACAGACGGAAACCAGATAGGGATTTGATATGGTGACACCGCCGCCGGTTTGGTTCTGCATGCCTGCGCCCAGGGCGATGATGGCAAAGGAGGCGCCGAAGGCAGCGCCCTGGGAGATGCCCAGGGTGGAATCCGAGGCAATGGGGTTTCGCAGAATACTCTGATAGACACAGCCCACCGTGGCCAGTCCTATTCCGGCTACAATCGCAGTGACCACTCTTGGCAGGCGGATATTGAATATAATTGCCTCCGATTGGGTAGTGCCCCGCCCCAAAAACGTCAACACAATCTCCCTGATTGTCAGCCCTGAGGAGCCGGCGCTGATGGCGACCAGCGCTGTGAGCACCGCCAGCAGCGCTAATACGACCAGTACAGCGACTATAAACCGGGTATATTTGTAGTATTCAGGTGTCATATTCTTTTTCATAAACAGCTACATTATTCTCCGATTGTGATGGGACCGAATGTGTAGCCCGCTTCCTCCAGATGCCGGTAAAAGGGCTGCCCCAGCATAACCTCAAAAATCTCATCGGCCTTCGCTATGGGGTCTATATCCGCAAAGGCGTCAGGAAAGATGATTTTTCCGGCATAATAGGTGTCGGCAATGGCGATTTCAATATTCGTCCAGTTATAGTTGTAGGAAATTTGAGAAAACACTCTGCCTTCACGCACAGCGGTCAGGCTCTCATAAAAGCTCCTATTGGTTTTGTAGTGGTCATTGACCAGGTTCATGTTTGCGGGATTTAGGAATATAATGTCCGGATCCCAGGCAACCACTTTTTCGAGGTCTATTATAATGCCGCCTGTTTGACCTGTTTCATCCACCACATTGACGGCGCCGATGGCGTCAAAGGGCGGATAAGCGCCATAGGTGCCCTCAAAGCCCCGGGCACCTCTGAAGCTGACGGCGCCGGTATAAACCGTGGGCTTTTCGGCGTCCGGTATATCCTTTGTGCGGTTATAAAGATCATCCCGACAGGCTTTTATGAAGTCTACCACCTGTTGGCAGCGTTCCTGGGTGCCCATTACATCCCCGATTATGGTCAGGGAGGTATACAGGCTCTCATCAAACATATCGGTGGGGTAGATTGCCACCACTGGGATGCCCGTTTTCTCCTGAACATCGTTTATCGTATCTATATCGGTAAGGGCGAAGATAACGTCGGGGGAGAGGGTTATAAGCTCTTCGTGGAAAACCGTGTCCTTGCTGCCGCCGGTGCCTACGGTGGCTATTGTCTGAAAATGCTCTGCATTTACCACCGAATATGGCATGGCGGCCACATTGCTTTTGTCCATTTCCGTGACGCCGATTAGCTTGTGGGCGCATCCGGCATATGTCAGAATCCGGGCGGCGCCGCCGATAGACGCAATACTCTCCACTTGTGCGGGGATCTCCACCTGCCTGCCGTATATATCCGTTATGATTCTCGTTTCAGTCTCCCCCGGGGTGGGGGAGAGGTTATCCGAGGCCTCCGTTGCAGGAGGAATTTTCTTGTCATCAGCTTTTTGGTTTTGTGCGCAGCCAACAAATGTAACAGTTAAAATAATGATAAAAATCAGCCAAAAGGCTCTTTTCACGGTTTACACTCCTTATTGTCGGAAATCCAATCTTACCAGCCCCTGCTGTAGGGCACAAAGCAGTCCAGGCATACCTTTTTCCCGTCCTGGAGGCGAATTTTGTGTTCCGGTGCCCCTTCACCGCAGCTTTCACATATTACCGTTGAAAAAATTCTGGCTTTTTCAGGCAGCTCAAAGGAGGGCTCTCCAATTGTAAATACATCCTCCGCTGGCGCTTCCAAAATGAACTTTTGACGCTCCGGACGGCTCATCTCATCTTTAAACGACTTTAGAACGAGACGGATTTTTTGGCCGCTGTTTCGCTCAAAAAAGCTGAACGCCTGCTTGCCCGTATCCCGGTATATGAGATTGCCCTTGCCGAAGGTGCAGCTCAGCAGAGCCTGCACACCGTCAACACCGCAGGCGTCGTTTTCTGTTACGCATACAATGGACTCATCCTCGGATTTGCCTATCCCCAGCCGTTCGATGGCAATCTCACAGGCACGCACACCGATGGCAAGTCCCGGGCACTCATGCCCGTGAAAAGCGACTGCTTTTTCCCAGATTTCTTTTTTCATATTCAGCTCTCCTTATAACCAGATTTTAAACGCTCCAATACAGAGCCACGATGGTTGTTTTGGTTGTTTCTTCAATAAAGCCGTCCCTGTCTGCCAGACCAGTCAGGTACTTTTTTATTTGGATTTTCTGCTCTTCGTTCAGCTCTTTATAGGACTCAATCCTTTTTGTATACTGAAGTATTGCGGCCTTAAGGGGTTTTTTATTGTGCCAGGTTTCCGGCATATATTCTATTTTGGGGCTGTATCCCCTCTTCCACAGCAGCTCGAAGGCGAAGACAATTGCTTCATCCAGCGACTTTGTGTCCCTCGGCGCGCCTGAGATTTCATGGAGGGGATCAAGAACGGAGTTTACCCTCCTGCTTGGTTTTGCGAAAACGCACCATCTCCTGGAGGCGTCCGAGAGTTTTGAGAAGGTTTTTGCGTCGGCTATGGCCGGCGTCATATTGGCCAGGACCAGATCAAACTGCCTGTACCAACCCTTATCCTTAAGCTCAAGGGTATGCCAGTCATCGCAGGAAAATCTGACGGAGGGGATGCCCACGGCTGCCTTTTCGGCCAGTTCAATCATTTTGGGAGATATGTCGGTGCCTGTGACAGACGCTCCCTTTTGTGCCAGGGCTATGGAATACCTGCCCGTTCCGCAGCCCACATCAAGGACCTTGAAGCCGGGCCTAAGCAGGTTTTCCCTCTCGATTATGCGCATTGCAAGACTGTTTTTCGATGTGGGAGGCTCATGGTCGGCAAAGTCGGCGGCCATGGAGTTCCACCAGTCGATACCAGACTGCTTATTGGTATACTGCTGCTGCCATCGCTCATAAACAGAAGTCATAGGAGCCTCCCA
Source organism: Clostridiales bacterium (assembly GCA_012520295.1). Classification (GTDB taxonomy): domain Bacteria; phylum Bacillota; class Clostridia; order Oscillospirales; family Oscillospiraceae; genus JAAYOP01. The sequence continues at coordinate 14,847 of JAAYOP010000108.1, forward strand.
GTCATCTTAGATGTAGTTATGCTTTCCTTGTTAAAATATTAACATACTACTCCTTTTTTACAACCTCCCCGGGAGGTTATAAAAGATCACTTTCGTATACATGCACATTTTTCCGGGCATACAGGGATTGTTTATTGGGTATTTCGCAGTCCCCGCCATATACCGAAGGGTATTAAGCCTGAATGATGCCTGCTGAACAATCCAAAAACCCAATAACATCAATACTTTAACAGCGTTTTTGAGTTGCACAATGGATTTGCGGTCAATCAATGTATGTCAGAACAGATTTGCTCTTTCCGCAAATGCTTTTGCAAAACCTATTTGTTCAGTGGACATTAAATTAAAACTGCTACCATTTTAAGGAGCAAAATGGTAAAATGAATCTAGTGTTTGTCTCAGCATACTAATAAAGAGAAATGAG
>JAAYOP010000109.1 GCA_012520295.1 Clostridiales bacterium
GCAGATTAAAGAATAATTATGGGGATTACTGTTCCTTTCATTTGTTAACATCATTAATTTCAGCAAGCTTTTCTGAACAATTTCCCTTGTTATGAAACTTGCCAACGTTTACTTGACACATACAAAAACGCCTTAATCATTGACAACATAACATGTCGATGGTATACTGTTTTGGCCGCTTCGTAAAGGGCGCAAGTTATTATGCTGCGCAAAATAGTCTGGTCAGTTTTGCGTTTTATATTAACTAAAAGAGGAAACGCCCGTTTCCCGCCCCGAGAGCGAGACTTGATAAAGGATGGTAATAAAATTGCTGCACGCGATATTTGAAACCGGCGGAAAGCAATACAGAGTAGCTGAAGGCGATGTTATATACGTGGAAAAGCTCCCTGTTGAAGCCGGAAATGATGTTACATTCGATAAGGTTTTAGCTATTGTGGACGGTGACACCTGCAAATTTGGAACACCGACAGTAGAAGGCGCATCTGTTACGGCAAAGGTAGTCAGAATAGGCAAAGGCCGTAAGATTCATGTTTTCAAGTTTAAGGCAAAAAAGAACTACAGAAAACGCCAGGGGCACAGACAGCCGTTTACACAGCTTCAAATTCAAACTATCAATGCCGGAGCATAGCCGGCAGATCATTATTAAAGAAAGGAGATACAATTAACATCGCGAATGCGAACATCGCGAATGCGATGAGTAAATTGTGGTTATAATTATGGCACATAAAAAAGGTATGGGCTCAACCAGGAATGGTCGCGACAGTAAGTCGAAGCGTCTTGGACCCAAAAGAGCCGACGGACAGTTTGTTCTCGCCGGAAATATACTTGTAACTCAGCGCGGAACCAAGATACATCCCGGAACAAATGTTGGGCGCGGGAAAAACGATACACTGTTTGCCTTGAAGGATGGATACGTGCGTTTTGAGCGAATGGGCAAAGATCGCAAGAAAGTCTCCGTTTATGAGGCAATCGCCCAATAGGAAGAATTGGAACAGCCGGCAATTATTTGCCGGCTTTGTTTTTGGAGGTCGGTTTGACGATGTTTGTTGACAAGGTTGCCATTACCGTATGCGCCGGCAAGGGCGGCAACGGCGCGGTCTCCTTTCGCAGAGAAAAATACGTCCCCGCCGGCGGGCCGGACGGAGGGGACGGCGGGCGCGGAGGAAATGTTGTTCTTGTGGCTGATGAAAACATGTCTACACTGATGGATTTTCGATATAAACGAAAATATATTGCCGAAAACGGTATGGACGGCTCCGGCCGGCAGAAAACAGGCAGGGACGGGAAAGACCTGATTATAAAGGTCCCTATGGGCACAATCGTGCGCGACAAGGAAACCGGAGCCGTTATAAAGGATATTTCGGACAAAGAGCCGTTTATATTGGCAAGGGGCGGTCGGGGCGGCCGGGGAAACAGGCATTTTGCCACTCCCGTCCGGCAGGCTCCCAGATTTGCCAAACCGGGCGCGCCCGGGCAGAACCGTGAGGTTGTGCTGGAGCTTAAGCTCCTCGCGGATGTGGGGCTGGTGGGTTTTCCAAATGTGGGAAAATCAACCCTCCTGTCGGTGGTCTCCAAAGCCAACCCAAAAATAGCAAACTATCATTTTACAACCCTTTTTCCCAATCTGGGCGTGGTTTATGTGGATGAGGGCTCTTCCTTTGTTATGGCCGATATACCGGGTATAATAGAAGGCGCCTCCGAGGGTGCAGGTCTTGGATATGATTTTCTGAGGCATATTGAGCGCTGCAGGCTTATTATTCACGTGGTGGATGCTTCGGGGAGTGAGGGCCGGGATCCGGTGGAGGATTTCAATACCATCAATGACGAGCTTGCCCGCTACAGTGAGGTTTTGGCCTCAAGGCCGCAGCTTGTTGCAGCCAACAAAACTGACATACTTGACAACCCGGAGGTATTGGAGAAATTCAGGGAATATGTGCAGGCCCAGGGCTACAGATTATTTGAAGTATCAGCAGTTACTCAAAAGGGCGTAAGGGAGCTTATTTTTGCCGCCGCAGAGGAACTGAAGAAGCTGCCTCCCATAAGAGTCTTTGAACCAGAATATGTGGAGCCGGAAATCCCGCTGGAAACGGCAGATGATTTGAAAATCGAAGCAGAAGATGGCATATTCTTTATTGAGGGTCCCTGGATGGAGAGGCTCCTGGACAGGGTTAACCTTTCCGACAGCGAATCCAGACTCTATTTTGACAAGGTTTTGAGAAATGCGGGGGTTTTTGAGCGCCTTGAAGCCATGGGTATTATGGACGGCGACACTGTGGCTATCTACAACTGGGAATTTATATATAAAAAATAAAATCAAATCCCTTCACCGAACAAAAAGGCTGCTCTTTCCGAGCAGCCCCTTAGTTTAATACTTAGTTTTCTTTAATACTCTATAGCGCCTTATTTAAGGCCGTCCTCGTATGCCTGGATCATCTTTTTTACCATCTGGCCACCTATACTTCCGGCCTGTCTTGCGGTCAGGTCGCCGTTATATCCCTGCTTGAGGTTAACGCCAACTTCGCTGGCCGATTCCATCTTAAAGCGATCCATTGCTTCACGGGCATTGGGGTTAAGAATCTGATTGCCTCTTCTAGCCATTTTATTCGACTCCTTATTTTTTTAGCTGTTTGGGTGTCCCGCTTTTATCTTTGCCCTGTCGTATTTTAATATTCAGACAATATTTATACGTTTTTTCTTAGTTTTACAAGGAAAATTGTTGAATATTCAACTTAAAAATACTGTTTTTTTCTGCCGGCTGAATGTTTGCCGGCAATTATATTTTTGTTTGTTTACCTTTTAAAATACAAAATAATTTATGGAATTTTAATAAAAAATTATCTTCACGCGCATTCATAAAGGCGGTAAACGATTACGAGAGACTGCTCACAAGTATAGAGGAGCATCGGAGAAAACCCGTTATTTTGATACCGTTGATAATCGGTTCCCCGAGCCAGTGGCCGAGGGGCAGCAGAGGAGCAGGTATCAGGCGGGCTGTCTTTTCTGCATATCTCTCTGCGCATTTTTAATACTGTCTGTTAAATAATGACCGCTGAAAAAGCACGTTTTGCGAAACCCATTTGCAAAAAGAACGAATTTGGCCTTTTGAATGGATTTGCGGATATGCCGCAAATCCATTCAATATCACAGCATTCTTATTATTCCGGTCACAGCCCCAATAAGAAACCTGGCTCCGAACAGTATGAGCAAACTTCCCAGACAAGCCACCAACAGCCTGTACGGTTTTTCCTTTATAAACCTCCTTGTTTTGCCTACTATGGCGGCGATAAGTATATACCATGAAACATCGGCAATGAAGTGGCCGAAATAAAAAACCATCACCCCGGGAACGCCGAAGGACCTGGCTGCATCCAGCATATAGCCCAGTCCTATTGTTGCCCACCAAATTATAAAATACGGGTTGGATGCGGACAGGGCGGCACTGGTCAGCATCATATTGCCCGATTTTACATTTCCCGTGTCTGCAGATATGGATATACTGTTTTTGATTGAGCTAATCAGCATATCAACGCCCATGTATATAAGAAAGCAGCCGCCTGCCAAATGTATAACAATCTGGGCGACTGAAGATTGCAGCACAATATCAAAGCCCAGGAAAATCACCGAAATCAGCGCGATTTCCAACAGGCCATGACCTGCTATTATTATAAGGCCTACAGGCCATCCTCTGGTTAACGCATTGCGGATAGTATATGTAAGCAACGGCCCCGGCATAACGGCGCCCGACAGCCCCAACCCTACGGAGGATATAAATGTAATAAACATGTGACAATGGTCCTTCAACAATGTATATAAATGAAGTTTACCATCACATTTTAGAAAACTCAACTACTATTTACCATTTATCGCAGAGCGTGCGGCTGTGACTGGGAATGGGCTTTGACATCCCGTTGTTTATACAGGGTTTTACCCGCTCTTAATCGGTGTCTTCAAAGCTTATAACAGAAACTTCAAATGCAACCTTTTCAATGCCTTCTCCATTTTCAATTTTTATGTACTTCCTGCTCTGTATCCTGCCCGTAATTTTTATCTCTTTTCCCACCGACCATGTGGAGGCCAGCTCCGCATTGCGCCCCCAGGCTATACAGGGCAGATAATCTGAGCGACCGTATTTTCTGTTTACAGCCAGCATAAGATCGCATATCTCCCTGCCCATGGGCGTCCTGCGCAAATTTGGGGGTTTGCACAGGGTTCCAATTAAAATTACGCTGTTCTTATCTTCCTCACCGGTAAAGCTTATCTCCCGGGCAAAAACCGAAATGACCAGCTTGCTCCCCTTTCCGCTTTTATTGTTGAAAGAACGCAGCTCGCCTCTCACCCTTATATACTCATCGTCGGTAATTTCAAGCCCGGAGAGCATATTTATGTCGGCTGTTATATTAATTGAATCCACCGTGCCCGAAAGTCTCTGAATATCCAGCTGAAAAACATAGTACTCCCGGTCCCTGCCTGTGTGAGAATACCTCGGCACACTTCCAAGGGTTCCGATAAGCTCAACCATATTGTTCTTCCAGCCTACATCCACTTCAATCACCTCTTCATGGAGATCTTTTGTTGTCTCATATGAGAAGTATATTCATGGATGTCCAATCTTATAATAGCTAATTTACCCGGTGGGGTATTTGTGCCAACATTTGGATTTGCTATTCCTGGGGCAGTCCCAGCAGCAAGGTAGCTCCGCGAACGGACATAATTCTCTCGGGAGTAGAGCGTTTGAGGGGCACCAAAGGCAGTTCCTGCCTCTCCACCACCTCACCCTTAAGGGTAACCAGCTCCCTTTGCAGGGATATCTGAACACCGTCGTCACTTATGCTGGAGGCTGTGATTGTATCTCTTGGAGACATTCCATAGCTTATTACGTAGTCTGACTCGACAGCTTTGAAGCTGTTAAGCAGGTCTCCCGGCATTAGTATGCATTTTGCCCTCAACGTTCTCCTTGTGTCAGGCTTAGCCCCCGGGGATATTATGAGCAGATCGGCGCCGACTCCATGGAAATACTCATATTCATCCGCACAGGATAGCAAAACGGAAGTATCGAATTTCCTTGCGTGCTTTTTTATGGCCTTGACTATTGAAGCCCCAATCCTCTCGTCTCTGTTTTCCAATACCGCCAGAGTGAACAAGCCGAATATCTCCTTTAATATTAATATCCCAACATTAGTCTTTTCAGCTTCAGGTATTTTATTCAGGAAGCAACAATTGAAAAGGTTAACCATCAGGGATATAATATAATGCCCATTTAAACGTTTTCGCATTACCCATTGATTGATGCCTGAATTGATTTGCGGGCATACGCCGCAAGAAGGCATTAATACAAAATCAGAATTCATAAGACTATTGGAAGGTAATAAACATGACTTACGCTATTTTATATAACCCCGGCCATAACAGAGTGTATTTTGAAGCCTCACTGAATCTATCGGTTTCTGAATTTAGTATTGCCGCTCAAAGGTTTTCGACAGAATGTGAAAATTTGCGGCGGCAAAATATCTTCGGAATAGATTACCTGACCTTTGAGACAAAGAAAGAGCTGTCTGCGGCGGATATAAAAATCCTTTCAGATTTGTCCTTTGTATATGCTCTGTATAGAATAGATAATTTTAACGGAGATATCTATTTAAAGCCAATTAAAAGGACCAGAGAAGAGTTTGTTGATGAGAGTATCAGCACCATATTGAAATATACGGGAAAAACCAATGAGATTTTCACAAGAATGCTCATTAACATCGCTTTTTATTCCCAGAATAATAAAGAAAACATAAAGCTTCTTGACCCTATTGCCGGTAAGGGTACAACCTTATATGAGGGGTTGATTAAAGGTTTTAACGTATATGGAATTGAAATAGGTCAAAGGGCAGTAAACGAGTCTTATCATTATGTGAAAAGATTCCTTGAAACAGAAAGATATAAATTTGAATACTCATCCATAAAGATATCCGGACCAAATAAATCCTTCTCGGCCTTAAGGCATACCTTTAAAACCGCCAGGACAAAAGAGGAATTTAAGAACAAAAACACAAAGACAATAGAGCTGATTGCCGGGAACTGTCTATATGCCGATAAGTACTATAAGAAAAACTATTTTGATATTATCGTGGGTGACCTGCCCTATGGAGTTCAGCACGGCAACGTCACAAATGAAAAACAATCCTCATTGACAAGAAACCCCGCGGAATTGCTGAAAACCTGCCTGCCCTCATGGCTGAAGGTCCTGAAAACAAACGGAGTCATTGTTTTGTCCTGGAACAGTAAGGTGCTGTCCCGAAAAAAGATAGAGAAGCTGTTTAAAGAGCAAGGCTTGATAATAAAAAACGATGACCATTATTTGCAGTTTGAGCACAGGGTTGACCAGTCCATATCAAGAGACATAATCGCAGCACAAAAGAGTAAGTTAATACCTCAGTAAAAAAGGCGGGGGTCCTAGTTTCCCCCGCCTTTTTATCAGTTCAGCCCGTGCTCTCGCCCGACCTGCTCAGGAAGATAGTCGAAATGACGATGATGCCCTTCCTGAAGCTATCTTTTAATCTTTAATAGTTTCCAGTTTTTGTAAAAATATTCTGCGCCCGACCATACGGTTGTGATGAGCATTGATATAACGGCAAGCCCGTCCACTGTCAGGTATCCCTTGATAAGCTCATAATTATGGAAATCCGTCAGCATTACGCACAGGGCGACTATTGAGACAACGGTTTTCACCTTGCCCGAGGTTCCCGCGGCAACCACAACGCCCTCGCCCACAGCCAGGAGTCTGAGCCCCTGAACCACAAACTCACGGGCGATGATTATAACGGCAGCCCAGCTGGGGACCTGCCCCCATTCCACCAGGATTATCAGAGCCGCAGTCACCAGCAGCTTGTCTGCTATCGGATCGATGAATTTTCCGAAGTTGGTGACCTGGTTATATTTTCTTGCCACATAGCCGTCTATACGGTCCGTTATACCCGCTATTGCGAATATTACCAGCGCGATTATGCTTGAATAGGGCAGCCCGGAGAGCATCGCGATCATAAAAAGCGGTATCATCGCAATCCTCACCAGAGTGATTTTATTTGCAGTGTTCATAATGCTTCCCCCAAAAGATCCCCGTCCAGAGTACCTGTTATTTTAACATTGCTAAATTCACCGGGACGAATATTTTTACCTGTAAAAAAGACCTTGCCGTCAACCTCCGGAGAATCGGCTTCGCTGCGGCCGTAATAACACTCGGCAAACCTGTCGTAGCCCTCACACAAGACTTTTATGGTTTTCCCGAATAGTGATTCATTGTACTGATCCATTATCCGGCATTGAATATCCATAATCAGTTCCGCTCTGCGCTCCGCCTCTTCGCGGGAGGGCCTGCCGGGCATGCGCTCAGCGGCGGTGCCTTCCTCCGGAGAATAAGGAAACACTCCGGCTCTTTCAATTTTTGCGTCCAGAAGAAACTCACACAGCTCCTCAAATTCGGCCTCTCCCTCTCCGGGAAGTCCCGTTATGATGCTGGTCCGCAGCACAAGACCGGGAATTTCCTCACGCAGCCTTTTCAATAGCCTTCTGATCTCATCTCCCGTACCACGCCTGTTCATGCTTTTCAAAATTTTGTCGTTGATGTGTTGAATAGGTATGTCCAGGTATTTTACGACCTTCTTGTTTTCGGCAATTTCCCGGATAAGCTCATCATCGATTTCATCAGGATATAGATAATGAAGCCTTATCCACTCAATCCCTTCTATTTCAGACAGTTTTTTTATCAGCTCTGCCAGAAGCCTCTTTCCGGAGAAGTCAAAACCATATCTTGTAATATCCTGAGCCACTATAATCAGTTCTTTTAATCCTGAAGCAGCCAGTTTTTTGGCCTCCCTGATGATATTCTCCATCGGTCTGCTTCTGTATGAGCCTCTCAGGGACGGAATTACACAGTATGAGCAGCGATTATCGCAGCCCTCGGCTATCTTTATATATGCCCAGCCCGGCCCGGTTGAGATAATCCTGTCCACTTCGGAAACCGCCCCATTAACGTCCCCGAAAAGGCAGGCCTTTTCCCCCTCCATAACCCTGTCCAGGGCTTTTACAATTTCATCAAAGCTCCCACAGCCCACAAGCCCGTCAACTTCCGGGAGCTCCTGTCGCATTTCCTCGCCGTACCGCTGGGGAAGACAGCCTGTAACTATGATTTTCTTCAGCCTGCCCTCCTCTTTCAGGGACGCAAATTCAAGTATGTTTTCAATGGCTTCACTTTTAGCCCTTTCAATAAAACCGCAGGTGTTTATAATAACAGCGTCGAGGTTTGCAATCTCGGTTGCTATTTCATATCCGGCGGCTTTTAAAAGCCATAACATCTGCTCGCTGTTTACCTGATTTTTCGCACAGCCCAGCGATACCATTCCAACTCTATATGCCATTTTGCTCCATGTACCGTGAATAATTATGATATAATCTGTAATAAAATATTCCGGTTACCGCTGTGTTCGGCTGCGGCCGCCGTATTGCCGATTTTAGGATATTATATATCCTCCCAATCCGTGCCGGCTTCATACCGGCTCAACGCGCTTCTTATTTCATCCCATGAAAACCCTCTTCGGTATAGCATATCAGAAACTTTCCTGAGGGCTTTTCTATCCGGTGTGGTTCCCGCGAGTTTTTTTGCTATGAGCCTGTCGAGCACATCCTCACAGTCAGGCATCTGCTTTAAAGCCTCTTCCCACAGCTCACGGGGTATATATCTTCTGTAAAACTCATTTTTTATTCTGGCCAATCCGTAACCTTTTTTTGCATAATGCCTTACAATGGCTGAGGCATATGCCCCATCGTCAAGAGCTCCCATTTCCCTGAGCCAGCCTATCGCATTATGTACGTTTTCCTCAGGTTCTCCCTTCATCAAAAGCTTTTGCTCCAGTTCTTTTTCAGACATCTGTCGCCGGGATATAAGCCTGGCTGCTATTTCACGGGTGTTTGACTCCGAAACAGCAGCTTTCAATTCCTCAAAACGCTCATCCTCCAGAATCAGATCTGCCCGCAACCCAAAATCCACTATATTTTTCGTGAAGCACCTGAGCTTTGTATAATTGTCAAAATAGACGTAATAGGAATTTTTATACCCCGGTATCTGTTCAATCTTCAGAACCTTTATCATTATCAGCCTTCAAAATCGTCAGCGTTAATGTCAATGATGCCAGGCGACTTCCTGGCCGGGGCTTCAACCTGGGGTTCCTCTGATTTCATTGACGCTTTCAAAATAGCCGCCTCAAGCTCATCTGCTATTTGGGGGTTTTCTCTGAGATAGGCTTTAACGTTGTCTTTACCCTGCAACCTCGTTCCATTAACAGTATACCAGGAGCCGCTCTTATCCAAAATGTCCAGCTCCACACCCAAATCAATGATTTCGCCCACCTTTGATATTCCCTCGCCGTAAATAATATCGAATATGGCTTCTTTAAAGGGAGGCGCAACTTTGTTTTTTGTGACCTTCACCCTGGTACGGTTTCCGATTATCTCACTGCCGTTTTTGAGGGTTTCTATTCTGCGCACATCCAGCCTGACGCTGGAATAAAATTTCAATGCCCTGCCGCCTGTTGTGGTCTCGGGATTGCCGTACATAACTCCGATTTTTTCCCGGAGCTGATTTATGAATATCACAATACAGTTGGTTTTTGAAATTGAACCGGCCAGCTTTCTTAATGCCTGGGACATGAGCCTTGCATGCAGCCCCACAACGGAATCACCCATTTCTGCCTCTATTTCACTGCGGGGCACCAGCGCCGCAACCGAGTCGATTACTATAACGTCAATGGCGCCCGAGCGCACAAGGGCATCTGTAATTTCAAGGGCCTGTTCCCCCGTGTCCGGCTGGGATATGAGCAGGCTGTCTATATCCACGCCTAAGGCTCTGGCATATGATGGGTCCAGGGCATGCTCGGCATCAATAAAGGCAACCTCGCCGCCCTCCTTCTGACTGGAGGCCAGAATATGCAGAGCCAGCGTGGTCTTACCAGATGACTCCGGCCCGTATATTTCAACTATCCTGCCTTTTGGCACACCGCCGATTCCCAGCGCGATATCAAGGGATATGGAGCCTGTGGAAACGGCCTGAACATTTATCTGTGCTGCCTCCCCCAGGCGCATTATTGAGCCTTTGCCATAGCTTTTTTCTATTTGAGCCATCGCAGTTTCGAGAGCTTTTTTCTTATCCATTGCCGGAGTCCCTCTCCCCGTCTGGGCGCCTTTTTTCTTTTCGGCCATTATTTTCTCCTCCTGGTTTATTACTATAATTTTCGAAATACCACTACTCTGTCGATATCCAATGTATCTTTTACAATTTTTATATAGTCAAGCCCGTTTTTCTCCCCTATTTCCCTGACATCCATGCTCTGGCCGATACCACATTCAAAAACAAGAAATCCGCCTTCGTTTAAAAGCCTCACCCAGTTTTTACATATGCTCTCATAAAAGTCAAGTCCGCTTTCCCCTCCGTCCAGCGCGCCAATGGGCTCATACTCCCTGACCGACGGGTCAAGACCCGCGATATCGGCCGTCTTTATATATGGGGGATTGCTGACAATCATGTCAAATGCGCCCAGAAATATCTCCGGGGCACCCAGTACATCGCTTTTTATGCAGCTTGTTCTGGAAGAAAGCCTGTTTAACACTGCGTTTGTTCTGGCTACCTTTAAAGCGGCATCGGAATTATCTGCCAGTACAAGCTTTGACTCCTGAACGTTTGCCGCTATTGCCAACCCTATGCAGCCACTTCCACAGCACAAATCTAGTACTCTTACCGACCTGCCCCGGACAAGCTTAATGGCAGTCTCCGCTACAATCTCCGTATCTATTCTCGGTATGAGCACATCCTTTGTAATGACCAAAGGCAGCCCGTAAAACTCCCATCTCCCCGTCAGATACGCAAGGGGCTCTCCCTCCAGCCTTCGTTTAATCATAGCCTCTGCTTCTTCTTCGTATTTGGTTGATGTATACAGCCTTAAATCCCTGTAAAACTCCTCCGGCTTTTTTCCTGCCACATGGGCAAGGAGAATCCTCGCCTCCTGCGAATACTCACTTATTCCGGCCTGCTTGAAACGCACTCTCGCGTCCATATATATGTCGTTATAGGTTTTTGCCATTATGATAAACTAACCATCCATTCCGTCAGGTCCTGATATATTTCTCGTTTATTTCATGCTTTGACGTTTAGGTGCATGGCCTGCAGTTACCATTTATCCGAGCCTTCCTTCTCCGGTATTACCAGCTCCAGGCCCTTGATGGCAACCTCTATCATACCGTCATCCGGTTCAAATACCGTCAGCCTCTGGAGGGCCAGGCCGGGAGCCGTTATAATCCTTGTAAACAAGTTGTCATGCCTTCCGGCAAACCGGTTTATTTCATAGCTTATAGCCACAACAACCGGAAGAAGCAACAGCCTGAACAGCATTCTCATCAGAGGATTTGACCATCTGACTAAGGAAAAAACAAGGGTACTTATTATTATTACAACAAAAAGAAAGCTCGTCCCGCACCTGGGATGCTGCCTGGGCTGCAGCCTGACATTTTCCACCGTCAGCTCCAGTCCCTTTTCATAGCAGTGTATGGATTTATGTTCGCCTCCGTGGTATTCAAATACTCGATGTACATCCTTCATGCGGGTGGCAAGCCACAGGTATATAAGAAAAATAGTTATTCTAATAGCGCCCTCAAGGAGATTTATCACTATTCTTGACTTAATTAAACCGTCAAAAAGGCCTGCCAAAAGCGTGGGCAAAAGCATAAAAAGCACGATGGACATAGATAATCCAATTATCAGAGCTATCGTAACAATGAGCTTTTCTGCCTTTTCATCGTCAAACCTTTTTTCTATCCATCGGTCAAGCCTCGATTTTTCAGCTTCCTGCTCCTCCTCGGGCAGGCATTGGGCGGAAAACATCAGTGCCTTTACCCCGTTTGCCATTGAGCCGGCGAAGTTAACAATTCCCCGTATAAAGGGCCAGCCGAGAAAAGGATACTTCTCCTTGCTCAGCTTGATTTCCTCCTGCCTGACAACAAGCCCGTCCTTGGTCCTTACGACAATGGCTTGCTTTTCCGGGCCCCGCATTAAAATCCCCTCAATGAGAGCCTGCCCTCCAATTGTGGTGCGGTATCTCCTGTCTTTTTCTTTCATTCCCACAAAATATCCTTTCAGTTACCGATTGTAACAGGAAGCAAAATCGTGACAATAATCCCCTTGTCCGGAGCGTTTTCAATGTTTAAAAATCCATTGTGCCTTTTGACAATCTCCTCGCAAACTGCAAGTCCTATGCCACTTCCACGCTCCTTTGAACTGCCCTTATAAAACTTGTATTTTACATGGGGCAGCTCGTCGGGGGGTATGCCCGGTCCATAATCCCTGATTGTTATTTTCACATAGTCCTTTCCGGTATCCTCATATTCCTTCTCAAGAGCAATCGAAACTACGAGTTTTCCGCCCCCCTTGCCGTATTTTACCGCATTGTCCAGAAGATTTGAAAAGACCTGCTTTAAGCGCTCGGGGTCGCCCTGTATAACCGGAAGCTGCTCCGCGGATGATACAGATACATATTCAAGGGTCATGTTTTCCTGTCTGAACAGCTCGCTGTAGGTCAAAAGAGCATCCTCCAGCTCTGCTTCTATGTCTACGGGCTCCATATTGACCGTAAAGCGGCCGTCTTCAATCCGCGTGAAGTCCAACAGCTCCTCAACCATGTTCGCAAGGAGCCTGGTTTGCTTTAAAATAATAGCCACCCCCCGCTGGGAATCCTCACTCATATTCTCATCATACATAAGGGTTTCCCCCCAGCCCGCTATGGCTGTGAGAGGTGTGCGCAGCTCATGGGAGACGGATGAAATAAACTCAGTCTTCACTTTTTCCGACTGGCTTATCTTCATTGACATCTCGTTTATGGATTCAACCATCTCACCCAGCTCGTCATCATATTTATTTTCAATTTTTCCGCCGTAACCGCCTTCAGCTATCTGGCGGGTCATTTTGGTGACCTCCCGCACAGGAGTGACGATTGAGCGGATAAAATACATATTCGTAAACAAAAACAGGAGTATAATGGAAACCCCCACGGCAATGGCGGCAACAATATTCAGCGTTACCTGCCTGTCCACCGCCTTGAGGCTGGACACATAGCGCATAACACCGACCACCTGGCCGTTTGTGTAGATCATCGGACTGGAGACTGCGATTATCCTCTCTCCGGTGATGGGATTCTTCCCCCGCCATGAGGACATGGTCTTGTTTTTAATCGCCTCTGTAATATCCGGTGTAGACGGCGAGGTCCCTGCGGTTATGCCATATGTGGAGACCTCTACTCTGCCGGATGTATTTATAAACTGGAGTTCCAGTTTATCCCTGTCGTCAAACTTCTCCGTGTATCTGTACGCGCTCTGGTAATACTCGGCAAAAGTTTTTGTTATATAGTTGGCGAAAAAATCCGTAGCTGTTCCGGCCTTCGTTTCCAGACTGTTTTGAATTCCTGTATAGTAGTAGCTGTGGATAGCAATTCCATATGCGCTGACACCCACCACTACAATGAGAAGGGAAACAACCAGGCTTTTTATCATCCATCTCTGCTTTATTCCTTTAATCTTGAAGTTCAGACCCCTCATTTAGTATCCCCATTTATAACCATGTCCCCAAACAGTTGTTATATATGTCGGGTTGGTTGGATCGTCTTCAATTTTCAGCCTGAGCCGCCTGATATTAACGTCCACAATCTTCACTTCCCCGTAATAGTCCTTCCCCCATACGGCGTTGAGAATCTCATCCCTGGAAAGGGCTTTGCCGGGGTTCTCCATAAACAGCTTTATTATCGAGAATTCAACCTGAGTAAGCTTGATGCGCTCACCGTTTTTTTCTAAGGTCCTGTTGCGTGTATTCAGCTTGAAGGGGCCTCTGACCAGCTCAGTGACTTCCTCCTCATCGCCTCCCACGCGCCTGTAGAGTGCATCTATGCGAGCGGTCAGTTCGGCTGGTGAAAAGGGCTTAGTAACATAATCATCGGCTCCCGTCATAAGCCCTGTTATCTTATCCATTTCCTGCGTTCTTGCCGTCAGCATTATGATTCCCATTTTGGGATGGGAAGCTCTGAGTCTCCGGCAAACCTCAAACCCGTCCGTATCCGGCAGCATAATGTCCAGTATCGCTACCTTTATATCCGGATTGAGCCTCACCTGCTCGAATGCCTGTTCTCCTGTGGCAGCCTCTATAGGTTCATAGCCGGAGCGCTTAAGGTTTATAACAACAAAGCTCCTTATGCTGGACTCGTCTTCAACAACCAAAACCTTTTTCAATATGCCGGCTCCTTTCACTTCATAATAGTAGATTTGCTAATTTGTTTATATTTGTTTTTCTCCGGTTTATCCGGATGAATTTAAAACCATCAGGTGTATATCTGACCTGTTACCCATTCAGAATAAATCAGGTCGAAATTGCTCCTTATATACTCTTTGCTGGGATAATGCTCCCACTGTGTCTCAATATCCAGCAGCTCGGCGGCGTATATGACCTCATCCTCCCTGCGCAGTATAAACCGCCCTTCCATTGCTGCTCTGTCCAGCCTGTTTTCTCCGGTCAGGGTGTATATTTTCAAAAAATCGGTGGAAGACGCGTTTTCCCCGTTCCAGATTGAGAAAACAACGGTTCTCTGTCCGGACACAGTATCTTCACGTCGAACCGTAATACTGCCCCTCCACTCGGCGGGCAACGTAAGGTACCAGAAGTCTGAATTGTTGTGATAGGTTGTCAGCGCAAGGCCTTTGACTCCCCACTTATTATAACAATACCAGTCAAACACAAAATAAACCCTGTCCGACTGGGTAGGCAGCTCCCGCGGAATTGGTATTTCCATCACACCGTCTCCATTGATATCACGACAGCTCATCGTTGAGCTTCGTACCAGCTCCCGGCTTATTCCCTCTTTATCCGCCGATACATTAACCACCCGGTCATCAACCCAGGTAAAAATATCGGTAATAAGGCCGCCGTTCATAAAGCCGCCCTCAACGAATACAGCGCTGCTTTTGTCTGAGAGATAGCCGGTAGTCAGCTTTCTTATGTTCTCCATACCGTTGGAAAGGTGAGCTCCGGATACAACCGTCTCCCCGTCCCTGCTTATGCTGTATTTTTCGATTGTCCCCGTAAACTCTGTGCCGTTGTGCCGGACTACGATCAAATCGTCCCTTCCGTTCATATCCAAATCGGTTACCGTGTAGGCCGTGAAGTCCGATGTGGCTATTACTGCCTGCTGAAAGTCTTTTATCGAGTATACATTCAGAAGCTTTAACTCGTTCCCTTTAAAGCCCAGTATTATCTCGCTCCAGCCATCGGCATCCATATCGGTGTAGTATATGCTTTCAATGCTGTTTCCGTCGCCCTCCAGTACTGTTTTTGTCTCATATTTTCCATCCACATTCTGGAATATATATACCTTCAACGGATTATCCCCGGAAGCACTGAAAAAAGCAATCGCCTCGTTTACCCCATCCCCGTTTATATCGTAAAGCTGGACTGACTGCCTGTGGTAGCCGGATGTGGGTGCCGAATAGACCGCGCCGGATTTCAGTATTTCATCTATTTTGTACTGAAGCTCAATATATTCTTTTGAAGGCTCAGGTAACCGAAACAGCTCGTCCATATTTTCCTGTACACAGCCTGAACAGAGCAAAAACAGCACTAGAGCCGATAAAACTACCATTAGCTTGTTTAACGTATTTTTCATATTACGACAGGTAACCTCACAATTTAAAGCATCATAGCGCATGCAAGAACAGCATCATTTACAATTCATATTATTTTATCACAAAAGATACCCGCTGTGTAGTCTTTTTGATAAAACAGGGCATAACAATTTAACAAATGTTGGCTTTTATAATATTTAACAGTTTATAATTTATGCTTGAAATTCCTTTTTTCATATTGTATACTCTACAGCAGATATGCCGGTGTGATGGAATTGGCAGACGTAGTGGACTCAAAATCCACCGGTGGCAACACCGTGCCGGTTCGAGTCCGGCCACCGGCACCAAATCGGAGCAAACTGCGCTCACTGTATTTTCGGGCAATCCCTTCGGGTTTGCCCGAAAACTGCGTTATGCAAAGGAAATACACCGAAAACTTCCGTGTGCATGGGTATGGAGGATTGCCCGTAATCGCTACAACAGATGGGTTGCGCGCGTAAAACTCATAGGCATATAGCGACGGAGGATGTTGGAGAACTTATTCTGTCCGGTGGCGGTGACATTGATAAAGCCGTCATTTTCAATGAGCAGCTAAGCTTGCTCCGTCGCGAGCTTGCTTTTGTTACAGGGGACTACCGCGAAATACTGGTCGCCTATTATATTGACAACCGAAGAACCGAGGATATCGCCAGTTCCCTCAATCTCCCCAAAGGAAAGGTAGTTCAAGGCTCTGCCGTATCCGACAAAAACTAAAAGAAAGTATGAGCATGTCACGAGGATCCGGAGTTAAGATTTATAAGCCGGAAAATGTATATTTGGTGGCTACCGGAAGTTAGCCCAGCGGCTTGCCCTGGAATGCGCTAAACCGCATGCTTCCGAAGCGGTTTTGGCTGCTCCGGAAGCTCTTTTATGCGTTCACTTGTTGCTTTCTATATCCCTCTCGTACATTGACTTTTATACATTGCTAACCTATAATAAATATGGCTCAGATGGTATTATTTGTATAATGCTGTTTTTAACTATCTGTGGGGCATAAGCTATGACCACAATAAATCACCCAGATAATACTGAAGGGCGGTGCCATATGTTAAAAAAACTACTATTGATTGCGTTAGTTCCCCTTATTATTTTGTCCGTATTTTCAGGCTGCGGTAAAAAAAGCTCCGACAAGGATACGGAGGGAGACATTGATTTGACAGAAAAAAGCATTGAATTCGCCCGGGAAATGGCGGGCGGCAGTTTTGAAAACACTGTAGAGGCTTTTGACAGCACCATGAAGTCGGCGCTGACAGCTGAGCAGCTCAGCCAGGCATGGTCAGAGACTGTGAGCAACATAGGCAACTTTAAGTCGGTATATGACTCGGAATATGAATCCAGTGCAAGCGGCCGTCAGGTATCGGTCATTCTTGAATATGAGCTGAGCGGCCTTAAGGTTTTGTTTAGTTATGACAACACGGGCAAGATAAACGGCCTGTGGATAACTTATCACAATATACCCGCACAGGAGGACAACCCGGCGGGAAATATCGAAATTGAAATCGGCAATGACCCGTATAAATTGAGCGGTATACTGCGCATGCCCACCGAAAATAGCGTAAACCCTCCCGTTGTAATCCTTGTTCACGGCTCCGGATCCAGCGACTATGACGAGACAATAGGCGCCAACAAGCCCTTTAAAGACCTGGCGGATGGTCTGTCTCAAAAGGGCATCGCTACCCTTCGATATAATAAAAGGTTTTATCAATATCCACAATCCGCAGCAGAAAGCATCACCATTCAGGACGAGGTTATTGACGATGTTAATTCTGCCATTGAATTCGTTAAAGGCCGCGAGGAGCTTAAAGGAAGCAAAATCTACATTCTGGGACACAGCATGGGAGGCATGCTGGCACCCTATATAGCGAGCATAAACCCCGAAGTGGCCGGAATTATTATCATGGCCGGAAGCCCCCGGAGACTGGAAGATATCATTCTCGACCAGAACATTGCGGCAATAGATGCTATGGCCGACAAGACCGAGGAGGAAAAAGAACAGCTACTGCAACAGGTCAGAGAGCAGATAGACATAATTAAAGGTCTGACGGATGAGGATGCCGAAACCGTGGCTATGGGTGTTCCCGCAAGCTACTGGCTGAGCCTTGGAAAAATAGACACTCCGGAAATATGCTCGGACCTCTCCATACCCATGCTCATCATGCAGGGCTCAGCTGATTTTCAGGTTTTGGCTGATGTGGATTATAAAATGTGGCAGGATATTCTAGACGAAAAAACGAATGTGGAATTCAAGCTCTACGAAGAGCTGAACCATCTTTTCATGCCCACAAACGGCAAAAAGGACATAAGCGAATACAGCATTAAGTCAGAGGTTGACGAGCAGGTCATATGGGATATCGCACAGTGGATAAACAGCAGATAAGCACGATTCAAACAGCTCGCCAGAATCACATTTGAAAGCTAAAAACAGCGTATCTATTCAGCCGATACGCTGTTTTGTCATTTATTGAAGATCTCAGCTATCAAACAGATAGTGGATCATTCTTTCCGGCGCCTCCAGAAACTGCTTTGTAATTATATAGTTGTCGCACTCCTGGTATTCCACCTGCTGAACCCCTTCCTCCGTTATCTGATAGATTACGGCGCCGGGGTAAGCAAGTATTATAGGAGAGTGGGTCGCGATTATGAACTGGGATTTTTTATCCACCAGGCGCTTCATTTCTGAAAGCAACTGCATTTGACGCAGGGGTGAAAGGGCGGCCTCCGGCTCATCTAGAATATATAAGCCGTTTCCTCTGAAGCGGTGCTGGACAAGGGACATAAAGCTCTCCCCGTGGGACTGCTCGTGCAGGGACAGGCCCCCATATCCGTCCAGGTTTAACCTAAGCTCATCCACCTGGGTAGCTACATTATAAAAACTCTCGGCACGCAGGAAAAACCCGTCCTTTTCATGGGCTGCCCTTGATATCGTCATATATTTATACAGGTCGGAACAGGTCTGTCTTGTGGAAAAATTAAAATTCCTCAAGCCGCCCTCGGCATTGAAGCCGGCGCATATGGCTATAGCTTCAATAATGGTGGATTTACCGGTTCCGTTTTCTCCGATAAAGAATGTCACATTGCTGGTAAATTCCAGCTTGCCGGTTTTCAGAAGCCACCTTACAACAGGCAGATTTGATACATAGGAGCACTCGTCAATAGGTTCTAATCTCACCTGATTGATATACAATCTTTCCATTTTCTCACCGCCTATTGCCTCATATAAGGATAACTGAAGCTGTTGCCGCCGTTTTGAGTTAAATGGATATAACGAGGGGTGCATTCAATATAGCATAATATAACCAGGCAGTAAATAGTGTTGGCCGAAGAAAACATCTGTTGTTCATTTTCTCTTTTACGCCCCCTTGTTTTCTCAGAATAGAGTCATACCCCTGAAAGATAATTCTTAAAAAACTTTTGTGTTGTTATTGCCATTTGTCCATAACGGTGCCATTATGAGAACAAAGAAATCTGCAGAAATCGCAATAAAATGAGAGTTGAATAAATGTTTATCCCAAAGATGGTTATATTTGATTATAACGGAACTTTGGTTCACAAATCCGGCTTTGAGCCACCCAGCGGCCATAAAGCGCTGTTTAGATATATAAAAAATAATAAAAACAATCCCACGGCAAGCCTTGTCAATGAATTCTCAAAGGTTCTTTATAAGGAAAATGAGGCCACCAGCCATAGGGGCGCCGGCTTGAAAATGTGGCAGTTTTACAGCCAGCTTTACGAATATTTGCATATAGAGCTTTTTTATCTAATCTGAAGCGTAAAAGATATTCTGGCGCAACGCGTTCTGCGGCGAGGTTATGCCAAACGCCGATATAATTAATGATCGAATACATAAACTCCAAGGGCATTCGCAGCGCGATTATAAGCGGTATCGGATATTCCGTAGGGGCGCGAAAAGAGCTTGCCAGGGCTCTGCTTCCCAATAATAATTTTGAAACTATACTCAGCGGAATTACAAAAGGACTAACGGTGTCTGACAGAAACCTTTTTGAACTCATACTTGAAAAACCGGGTCTTGAGCTATCGGAGCCATGGTATTGCGGCGACAATATAAAAACAGGCGTGGAGGAAGCCGCCCGGTGCGGAGTTTATCCGGTCTGATTTGAGGATTTAAGCTCCGTAATACCTTGGGTTGACCTGACCCTTTTTCCAAAATGCAAGCACCTGCATATACATGACTGGGCTGAGCTGGTAAAATATCTTGAGAGAATAGCGCCGGAAAACTCACTTAATGCCGTTTAATAGCATGGCTTGCCGGGTTTCCCCATCAATCTTCCAAGGATCAGCCTCCAGAGAGCAAGGGGGGGCGGGACAATGTCCCGCCCCCTCGCTTTTCGATTTACCTGTTACACAAGCCCTGTTAACCTGACAATGCCAGCTGTCAGCATACAGATAACAATACCGGCTACTGTAGGTACTGCAAAGGATACAAGGGTCCATTTGAGGCTTTTGGTCTCCTTGCCTATGGTTAAGCATGTGGTTCCGCAGGGCCAGTGCATAAGGGAAAAGAGCATTGTGCACACCGCAGTGAGCCAGGTCCAGCCGTTTGCCACAAACAGATTATACAGGTCCGAAAGACTTTTAAATTCTATAAGAGAGCCTGTGGACATATAGCTCATTATGATTATCGGCACAACGATTTCATTTGCCGGAAAGCCAAGAACGAACGCAAATAGTATGTAGCCGTCCAGTCCCATCAGGCGGGCGAAGGGGTCCAAAAATCCCGCGCAGTGGGAAAGCAGGCTGGCGCCCCCCGACCGGACATTGGCAAGTATCCAGATTATAAGTCCCGCGGGCGCGGCCACAACCACGGCTCTTCCCAGCACAAAGAGCGTCCTGTCAAGTATTGAGTGGACAATTACCCTGCCTATCTGGGGCCGCCTGTAGGGCGGCAGCTCCAGGTTGAAGGAGGAGGGCAGGCCCCTGAGAATGGTTTTGGACAGTATTTTTGAGATCACTACCGTCATTACCACTCCTAGCACAATCACAAGGGTCAGTGTCAGAGTTGAGATCAGGGACTGAAAAGTGCCTGCCATGGCTCCCGCAAAAAACATGGTTATCATGGCTATGAGGGTCGGAAATCTTCCGTTGCAGGGCACAAAGCTATTTGTGATTATGGCAATAAGCCGCTCCCGGGGCGAATCTATAATCCGGCACCCTATAACTCCCGCCGCATTGCAGCCCAGTCCCATGCACATGGTTAGGGCCTGCTTTCCGTGGGCACATGCCTTTCTGAAGAAATTGTCCAGGTTAAATGCTATTCTCGGCAGGTAACCCGCGTCCTCCATGAGGGTGAAAAGAGGAAAGAATATTGCCATCGGCGGAAGCATGACCGACACAACCCAGGCCAGAGTCCTGTATACTCCGTGCACCAGCAGTTCAGTTATCCAACTGGGAGCCGATATGTAGGTAAAAAGTGCCCAGAGTCTGTCTTCAATCCAGAAAAGACCGTCTGCCAGAAGTGCCGATGGGTAGTTTGCTCCGGATATGGTAATCCAGAATACACCCAGCAGCATGATAAGCATAATGGGTATGCCCGTCAGCTTTGACGTGAGTATCCTGTCTATCTTTCGGTCCCGGGCGGCATAATCCTTTTTTTCTATCACAACCGCCTGCCTGTATATATCCTCGCATTTTTCAATAATCCCTGATACAATTTTGTCTCTCAGTTTTTCTCTGGGAATACCCGCGCTTTCAAGAAGCCGGCGGGCATCCCGGACTTTTTGTGCCACATCTGCGCAGTCCATAATGTCAAAACCGAAAAACTCTTCAACAGAGCTAAGAAGGCTCTCATCCTCATCTATCAGCCTGAGGGCAAGCCACCGGCTGCTTATCACACCGTCTGTTATCCTGCTTACTTCCGGCTCCACCAGGTCAATGGCCCCCTCAATTTCCTCCGGGTATTCTATGATTATAGGCACGGCTTGTGCATCCACCTCTTCCACCGCATCCATCAGCTCATGGAGTCCTCTGCCAAATCTTGCGGCAGTCCCGATAACAGGCACTCCCAGAAGGCTTTGGAGCTTTCCCGTGTCTACCCTGATTTTTTTCCTCTCCGCCTCATCCATGAGATTGACACACACCACTACCCTGCCCGTTATCTCCAGGGTTTGCAGCACAAGATTGAGATTGCGCTCCAGGCATGTGGCGTCAACAACAACCACAACGGCGTGGGGATTCCCAAAGCAGATAAAATCCCGCGCTATCTCCTCCTCTGTGGAATTTGCCATCAGGGAATATGTACCCGGAATATCCACAAGGATAAAGCTGCCGTTTTTATGGCGGTATCTTCCGTAGGCGTTTGCAACGGTTTTTCCTGGCCAGTTGCCCGTGTGCTGGTTAAGGCCCGTCAGGCTGTTGAAAACTGTGCTTTTTCCCACATTCGGGTTACCTGCCAGAGCAATAACCCTTTCATTTTCTTCTCTCCTTATATCCAAACCGCGGCTTATCACCGCTCCGGTTGATTGGGTTGTCAAGCCCACAATTATCCTCCCTATATAAGGAGGGCTTCCCGGTCATACCCGTTCATTTTAATTTGCAGCGGAAACCGAGATGCCTCCCCGATTTCCTTCTATATTGATACCATTATTTTATCAGCCACATCTGCCCTGAGGGCGATAACCGCGCCTCTTATCAGGTAAGCCACCGGGTTTCCCGCAGGGCTTTTATACAATGGCTCAATCTCAGTTCCGTCAACTATTCCCAGATCCAGCATTCTTCTTCGCAGGGCGCCCTTTGCAGACAAGGACACGACATTTGCTTTTTTGCCGATTGGGAGCATATTTAACGATATTTGACCATTTTTCAATGAAAATATCCTCCAAAAAATCAAAACTTTAGCTTCGGGCTAAATATTTTCCCTATCCTAATATATGGCTGCTAAATCATTAATGTTACGAATACAATGTAGTGGTTGCTGACAAATTATTATCTATAATTCGGCATCACAGGCAGGAGGTTGCATATGGCTGACGAAATACGCCCTGATTTCCGCACCGTGCGGGGCTATCAGATTTTAAATCAGCAGGAAGGACAGCTGACATCGGCTCTGGAGGATTATCTGGAAATGACTTACCGGATATGTGTCGCAAACAGCTATGCCCGGGTCGGAAAGCTCTCAGAGATGCTGCATGTCAAGCCCTCCTCTGCATCGAAGATGATATCCAAGCTGGCGGAGCTGGGATACCTGGAATATGATAAATATGATGTGATTAAGCTGACGGAAAAGGGACAGGAATACGGAAAGTATCTTTTATACCGGCACCAGGTCATTGAGAGGTTTTTAAACCTGATAGGCTGCTCCAATCCGCTGGAGGAAACCGAGTTGATTGAGCATTCCCTGGGTCCGGAAACCATAGAAAACCTGAGCGCTCTTTATGACTTTTTTGAGTACAATAATGACATTTACCAAAGCTTCCTGAACTATCGAAAGTGCGCAGGCAAAAAACAGGACACCGGGCTTACATAGAAGGCGATATCCGAAAAACCGCAACGGTATTCAGATTATCCCCTGGGGCAATGTGTCAAGGGGCTGCAGCTCATTTACCACAGCCCCTTGACCTTTTACTTTATTGCTGATTGGCTCTCCTGTTCCACAATGGCGCATTTAACCCCTTTTGAATTTGCGCCACTGTGTATATACCTGTTTGCTATATTGTACTAACCGGGCATATAACACTTGACTTGCTTTTTAGCTTTGATATACAATAATACTAATTAGTAACAGAGCTGGTGTTTTGTATGATTATACGCAAGGCTGCCTTTACGGACATAGATACCCTTATCAAGCTGAGAATCGGCTATCTTGCCGAGGATATCGGCCTGTCTTCCGATGAGGAGGACACAATCAAGGCCCAGCTGGTCAACTACTTCACAAAGCATATCGGCGATGATTTCATAGCTGCGCTTGCCGAGGTGGAGGGCAAGGCGGTTTCCACCGCTTTTCTTGTTGTTACCGAAGTTCCGGCAAATCCTCATTTTATGACTGGTAAAACAGCCACAATCTTAAATATATACACTATCCCTGAATACAGGAGACTCGGTATTGCCACCCGGGTTCTGCGCTATATAATAGACATTGCAAGGCAGTCCGATGTGGCGTTCATAGACCTGAAGGCATCCGTTGCCGGAAAGTCTCTGTATAAAATGCTGGTTTTTTCGGAACCGGAACTGGCCACATCCCATGTTCCGATGCGGCTGAAGCTGACTTAACCCAGGCGCTGTTAATGCTGTTAATATAATTACATTTTTTTACGAAAGGTATACCATGAAAATCGGAATTATTATTCACTCAAATACTGGAAATACTCTTACGGTCGGCCAGAGGCTTGAAAAGGAACTGACAGCTCGGGGCCATACCGCTGTAATTGAAAGAGTTACCTCTGAAAATGACGCTTCAGAAGCGGCAAATATTGTTTTGGATTCAAAGCCTGATGTTGATACATATGACATGATAATCCTGGGCGCGCCCGTGCACGCCTTTAGCCTTTCCGTAGTCATGATGGCCTATCTGGAGCAATTGACTTCTCTTAGCGGCAAAAAAGTGTTCTGCTTTGTCACTCAGGCTCTCCCTAAGCCCTGGCTGGGAGGCAATCGCGCTATTAAAACTATGAAAAGGCTCTGCGCTGAAAAAGGCGCCGAACCATTCAATGCAGGCGTGGTCAACTGGGGCAGTAAACAGAAGGAAACACAGATTGAAGATATTGTGGCATGCGCATGTGATATAAAGCCGTGAATACTGAAAACGCAAATTGCCCCGGTATTCCGGGGCAATTATTATTTAATGCCTGCTGAACAATTCAGGCAGTCAATCAATGCATCTGAAACGCAAATGCATTTCGCAAAACCCATTTATTCAGTGGGCATTATTTATCCTATTCCTAGTCGTTGTCAACTGCCAGGGCAGATAATGTGGCGTTATTGATAGTGAGGCCCGGTGTAATGTCTATTATGGAATTGGTTGAAACCTGAACAGAATAGGTATAGAGTCCCGGAGCCAGATTGCTGTCGAAATACTGGAAGCTGAAGGCTTCCGATTCAAGGATATTGGCAAGGGTGGAGAAGGTATAAGTGGAGCCGACAGTTACCGGGGCTCCCCCGTTAAGGCTTCTTCTGAGCTCAAAATTGAGTGTAACGGATACTCCAACCGGCAGGCTTATGGCACTTGTGAAGGTCAGAAGGACTGCCGGCTCCTTCATGCCACGCGTATCGATTGTCACATCAACAACCGGAATCGGGTTTGCCAGGGCGCTGTTTATCAGCGGGAGCGGGCCCGCGCTGCCTGTCGAGGCGTTAAGCTGAACAAGATTGCGCTCCTGTCTTCTGTCTTTGTATGGAAAGAACT
This sequence comes from Clostridiales bacterium, assembly GCA_012520295.1. Lineage (GTDB taxonomy): Bacteria > Bacillota > Clostridia > Oscillospirales > Oscillospiraceae > JAAYOP01. The sequence goes on from JAAYOP010000109.1 coordinate 25,082, forward strand.
CACAATTGTTAGTCATAATATCACCTTATTATTAGTTTGGAAGGAAGGTACATACAACCCCTGCTTATGAATGTGCCTGCAAACCCTTCCATACCATGATATGACACGAATAGACCGATGTGACTGAAATCAGCGTCTCCTTCTGCACAACAGGCCCATTATTGTGCTATCAGACACGCAACAAATCAAAAGTAACACAAAGCAATGGAATACTGCAGAAAAATGTATGAAGGTGCCCGACAACCTCCTGGGCGACTATTTCCACCTCACCTCCGATATTTCCCCCCATGTATATGAAAAGCTAATTTCAAGCGCTATCCGGGAGGCCCATATGCTTTACGCCATGAAAATAACCGAAATGTACCACAGCAAATCAAAAGGAAAAAAAGCACGGGAAAGGTATCTGGCTATAGCTTCCGGGAATATTCCGCAAGGCTTGCAGGAGACGGAGCTTCCCTGCGGCAAATACTTCGTTTGGAGACTTCTGGTTCTCTTTGGCCTTGCCTCCCCAAACAGCGAGACAAGAAGGCTTATTGCGGAGGGTGGGATTTCACTGAATGGTGACAGGATATCCGACCCCGCCCTGGAAATTGAGTGCTCATCAGAAATCATCCTGAAGCGGGACAAGGCCCGCATTGTGAAAGTCCGGTTTGTGTAATTTGAATATTCGTTGAATCTTGCTCTTTGGCTGAGTTTTGTTGGTAATTGAAAGACCCCCCTTCACAGGAATGTGTCGTGAGGTCTTTTATAGTATAATCCCGGATATCCAATCCAAGAACGCTTTGTGTTATTAATATCATCCGGCGTATGTTTTCCCCTATTATAAAATAATTGGTGTAATGCGCAATTATCTGGTCTGATAATTTTAAAGCTTGAAAAATGTATAGTGTACAATGATATGGTCTAAAAAAAGAAGAAGCTGACCCCTAACTGTGGTAAAATGGTAAGTGCTAACAAACCAATCACAGAAAGGGATAGCTTCTATGAAAAGAATAGCACAAA
>JAAYOP010000002.1 GCA_012520295.1 Clostridiales bacterium
GCATGCATCTCCTTGTTTTTATGTTGGTTTACAAACTCATCTTAACAGGTTTCGCATGCAGGGGGAATAGGTTTTGCTATTCCTCCTTTATTTTTGCCAATTATAATTTTACACTAAGTGATGTGTTTAAAAAAGGCTTCTGATTTATTTTAAAGAACACACCGGAGCAAGGTATCTGTGTTACCTCCAATATGAAGCTTTCGCCCTTATGCGCAATCTCAACAAATATCTGCTGAACAAATGCCCCATTATGCATATGACTGACTGCCGATTTGATTTGCGGGCATACTCCGCAAATCAATTACGCTGCAAACAGGCACTAATTAGCAAAAATGCTTGTCATTGTATTGCAATGTTCAAGAAAACAAAATGTTGTATCCTATATATGCCTGTTTATGCATAAAATATGCTTCACATATTTCTAAAAAAATATGTAGTTAAGAGCAGATCCTAATTCGAAGATTGTGCTTTTCTTACCAGCCAGTCTTAAGAATCCTGCCGGGCATCGATGTGCACGGCAGCCGGTGTAATGCAGACTATCCGGACTCCATCACCGACCGGTTTCGGGATGTTTATTCATATTTCAATGCAATGATTACATTTCCATTGAGCTTAATAACTAGCTTTGCAGCATTGCTGAAATCTTATATAAGTACTGTGATGGGTCAGAAACATACATTTCATCGTGGAGATATATCTTATACACCGCTCCCTTATGCCTTTCTTGTCATAATAGACCAGCGTACTGCGCGAAACTCCCGTCATTTGAGAAAACTTGCGGGCTGATAACAGAAAGCTTTTATGAACAGTATTTTCATAAGTCATTGCGCACCTCTCCCCAATGCTCGGTAGTAGCTATCGAGTTTGATTGAATTTGTATTACAGTAAATTTCAACCATCCGGTCTTGCAAACACTTAAACAACGCAGAAATCCATCATGCCAGTTGCTTTTTTAATATATAGATTCTTGCTCGACTCGATTCCAGCCTCTGGGTGTATAATTTAAGCAAAAAAAGAGGTGTAACCAGATGAAATATAAGCTAAGTCAAACGCCCCCATCGGGTTTTCCCGAATACATTATATTACAGAGTTAGGTGAAGATGAACTTCTGGGACATGCAATGTACCATATACGGCAAAAACATGGATGGGGTACAGGAGTGCAGTTTTCCGGTTACAAGGCAGAACCAAAGGACTTATTTGCTGACCTCAGGAAAGTGGGCTTGACCGATGATGTCCTCTCCAGAGCTTGGAATATCAGCCCGGCTGATTTGGCGAAAGCAACGTTGAGTCAGGATGATGAAAATGCACGTGCAAAAACACTCAGGGAAATACTCAAGCCTTTGAGCGCATTAGCCATCGATGCATCCTTGTATTCATTTGAACCGGCTCTTTTGGCTGAAAAACTTGTCAACTACATCACAACAGGTTTCCTGCGCAGAGGTGTCCCTCAGATGACTGCAGAAGGAATAGCGAAGCTGTGTGCTATTGACAAAGAAAAAATAGAGCGCCTCATGAA
>JAAYOP010000110.1 GCA_012520295.1 Clostridiales bacterium
ACATTTCTGTAGCTCTATCAATTGAAATCTTATCCATCTTATCTCTTTGAGAACTGGGGGGCTCGGCGGGCGCCCTTGAGTCCGTACTTTTTGCGCTCCTTCATTCTCGGATCCCTTGTCAGGAAACCAGCGGCCTTAAGTGCGGACCTGTAATTCTCGTCTACCAGCAGCAATGCGCGGGCAATACCGTGGCGTATCGCTCCTGCCTGTCCTGTGACTCCGCCTCCCTTGACGGTTGCCACTATATCCACCTTATCCACGGTATCCGTGGTTACCAGGGGCTGGCGAACTATGAGCTTCAAAGATTCAAGACCGAAATAATCGTCAATATCCCTGCCGTTTATTGTGATTGTGCCGGTTCCTCCCGGGAATAGGTGAACTCTGGCTATAGAAGATTTTCTCCTGCCCGTTCCGTACATATAGGGCTTTTTACTCTTATACATTGATTATTTACCTCCCTTATTCCCAAATCTCCGGCTTTTGCGCCGTGTGCTTATGCTCCGGGCCTCTGAAAACCTTAAGCCTCTTGAGCTGGGCCTTCCTAAGCTTGTTTTTCGCCAGCATTCCCTTTACCGCTACTTGAAAAGCAAATTCCGGCTTTTCGGCCATGAGCCTCTTATACTTGACCTCTTTGAGTCCGCCGGGATAACCGGAGTGGGTGCGATAGTACTTCTGCTCCAGTTTATTGCCGGTAAGTACGGCCTTTTCGGCATTGAGGACAATAACAAAGTCACCGCAATCCACATGCGGAGTATAAACAGGCTTGTGTTTGCCTCTTAAAATCGCTGCAGCAGTCGCGGCAGTTCTGCCCAAGGGCTTTCCGGCCGCATCAAGGATATACCATTTGCGTTCGATGGTATCCTTGTTTGCCATATAAGTTGACATAAGATAACCTCCAAGATATTGATATGAATTGACATGTCCGACAATCCACATTAAAATACAATAATAAAACTTTAAAATGCAATACTTGCGGCATTCAGCTATATTTTTATACCACAGTCGGCATACTAAGTCAATAGCTTTTTTATTTATATTAATTATACTCCTGTTTTCTCGATTTATCTTTAATTTTCTCTCGTTTGCTCACTTTCAATTTCACTTTTTGTTTTCGCAGGGCAGTCCCTTATTGATGAATATCTGTCTTTTGTCTTTATATGAGCCTACGGTTCCCACTAACTTCCATTGGTCGGATGAGTTTTGCTTCGCTAAGCGCATTGGCGAAAAGAACAGATTTGCCCTTTTAAATTGTTCAGCAGACATCAATTTGAAAAGACCGAAAAACAAGGCAAGAATACTGCCCGATTTGGAGGTTTGCGTGAAAAAGTTTACGGGTCTTGTAAGACGCTGTATCGAAGACTACAATATGATTGAGGCTGGAGAGCATATTGCCGTCGGCATTTCCGGCGGAAAGGACTCTCTGGCTCTTCTGTGTGCCCTTTCCAATCTGCGTGAATACTATCCGAAGGAGTTTTCTCTTTCAGCCATAACCATTGATATGGGCTTTGACAGCATGGACTTTACGGCAGTCAAGGAACTGTGCCGCCGCCTGCGCGTACCCTATAAAATTATAAGGACCGGCATAAAAACCGTTGTGTTTGGCGAGCGTAACGAAAAAAATCCCTGTTCCCTCTGCTCAAAAATGAGGCGGGGGGTGCTCAATGAAAAAATAAAGGAAATGGGCATAAAAAAAGTGGCCCTCGGCCACCATAGGGATGATGCGGTGGAGACCTTTTTTATGTCTCTCATATATGAGAGCAGGCTCCACTGCTTCCAGCCTGTCACATACCTTGATATAAGCGGCGTAACCCAAATCAGGCCTCTGTTATATGCCACTGAGAAGGACGTGCAATACCTTACCGATAAATACCGGCTTCCTGTCGTGGAGAGCACCTGCCCTATGAACGGTCAGTCAAAAAGACAGTCAATCAAGGAGCTTGTGGAGGAGCTGAGCGGGCGATATCCCGGGCTGTCCGACAGGGTGTTCGGGGCCATGCAGAAGTATCCTCTAAAAGGCTTTGCTCCCTCCCGGCATACAAAGCAAAAAGCTCATGGGAGAAGTAAGCTGGATCTGCCGCAGAGCGGCTCTCTGAAATAGCTATATTTAATCTCCACTGAACAAATACGTTTTACAAAAAAGTAAATTAACTTTTTTGACAGTCAAAACAAACCGGTTTTCCCATATAAGACGTATTCCTGAATTGATTTGCAGGCACATACCCCAAATCCATTGCGTCGCAAACAGGCATTAAATAAACAGAGCCGTTGTGTCCTCACTTCGGCTCTGTTCATGGGTTTAACCATTTCCCTTGTTAAGCTTCCTTGACATTTATCTTAAACGCGTTTATTCCCAGGCGCATATTGTCAATATCCAGAGCGTATTCCAGTTCCATATCCCCGCCGTGTTCTCCAAAGACGGTCTTCAGCCTGTGTGTGTTGACTCCGAGGGTGGCCGCTCCATAAGGGGTTTCATACAGAAAAAAGTGCTTCTTCCCCTTTTCAAAGGTCATCTGGCTGTTTACTGTTCCCTCTCTGATCATAGTCACCAGGTCGTCGCCAACTTCAAATGTGGTTTTGGTTCCGTCCATACCGGTAATTTCGCTCTCCATATATGTCAGTATGCCTTTCCCGTTATCAAAGCTGTAATGACCGTCCGTAATCAACTCTATGGATTCAAGTCCTTTTTCCAGGCTTTGAGTGCCGACTATGGAAATAATGACCTCTTTCATACTGTTACACACCTCCGGTATACCCTTATAACAATATATGCCGTATGCTTCTATATAAACTATCGAATTTTCACGGGATTAATATAGCTTTTTCGCTTTAAATCCACAAAATAATGCCCTGGTAGATTGGAAAACTGCCTGGATAAATAACAAGGTTTTTTGCATAGGAAATTCACCTTGGGAATGGATAATATAATAAAACATTATTCAAAATAATACAATATAAATTGTACTTTTTTATGTGGAATTTTCCATGTTTATAAGCTATAATGAATTGTAGCATTTTTGAGCGATTTTTTATTTTCCGGGAGCCCTGTTTTTTAGGCTTTTTTAAAAATAGCGGCCCCGAGCATCATATTAAAAATTGCTGTTATGCCGCACGATTATGCATCGTTTCCGGGAGGTGCGAATATGAAAATAGAACTCAGTAAAAAGGAATTCCGGCTTCTTTTGGATTTGGTTTATGTGGGAAACTGGATACTTAATTCGCCGAGAGGTGATATGAGATTCAAAGATTATGACAAGCTTGAGTCAAAGCTTTTTGCTTATTGCCTGAAAGCTGGCATGCATTCTCTTTTAGAAATCCATGATAAAGAGGTACTGCCTTCCAGAAGCTATATTGAAGGCGGAATACACGATGCGATTATGGAATATGAGGGCACGGTATTTTATGAAATTCTTGCTGAAGAGTTGGCCAGGCGTGACATGAATTTTGAGCCGATAGGTCCCGATAATTTTGATGAGCTGGCATCCCGAATTGACGAGTATATTGAAGAATTTGAAAACAACGGTATTGATAATATCAGCATTGACAAGTGACAAAAACCGCCTTTAAAAAGCGGTTTTATGTCCTCACCGGCATAGTATTTACAAACACAGGGGAACTGCCATTCCAGAGCGTTCCCCTACTTCATTAAGAGGAGCGGTTTATGCAAGGCATTGCGGTAAGAGAAAGAAGCATTGAAATTGATTTTATAAAAGCAATCAGCATTATAAGGGTTGTTTTGGCCCACACCTGCGCAGGCGGCTACGCCCATATAATCGGTTCCTTCAACTGGACATCGGCATTATTTTGGGGCTGTATCGCCAGAGGAAGTGTACCGCTATTTTTAATGTGCAGTGGGGCTGTGCTTCTGATGCCAGGCAAGAACCTACCCATAAAGAAGATTTACATAAAATATATACCCAGGTTACTGGCAGCGCTTTTTTTCTGGGCAACCGCTTATAAGCTCTTTAATCTGGCAATTGAGAACAGCTTATCTCCCTATACCTTTATACACGCTATTAAAGAGGTTTTGCTGTTCAACCACGAGACTCACCTTTATTATATGCACATCATAATCCTGGTATATGGGTTTTTGCCCATAACAAGAGTATTTGTAAAGAATGCATCAAAGAAAGAGCTTATCTACTTTCTTGCCCTCTGGTTTGTCCTGGGCATTGCCTATCCCACCGTGAGGGTCTTTTGGCCATTTACTCTGCTAAGAGGCATCCCTGTCCAGTGGCTCATGAATATGGCCTACACCTCCATCGGATACTGTGTTTTAGGGTACTTCCTGAAAACATATCCAATAAAAAAGGGAACCGGCATATGCTGCCTGGCCGCCGGTCTCCTGATTATTTTTTTCGGGACATATATATTCTCGATAAAAACAGGAGAGCTCTATGAGCATTTTTTTGAGGGTATGACCGTAGGCGTCTGCCTGCTTGCAACAGGTATCTTCAGTCTGAGCATACGATCCGAGTTTTCAAAATCCCTGAAACTGAGGCAGGCAATCACTTATTTTTCAAAGGCTTCCTTCTGTATCTACCTGGTACATATCTTTTTCATTAAGCTTTTTTCTCTGAGAGGGATTACTGTTTTCTTGTTGCCAAGCCTGATTTCCATTCCTCTGATTGCCCTGCTGAATATTATTTGCTGCCTGATTGTATATTTAATATTATCCCATGTTCCCGTTTTAAGGAAATGGATAGTATGAACCCCTATCCTCTGAAAAGTACATAGAAAAGCCCATATATGACGGAGGCTGTCAATCCGAATACCAGTACCGGACCTGCTATCACAAACATTTTCGTACTCATACCGGCCACAAAGCCCTCGCTTTTATACTCCAGGGCAGGGGATACGATTGAGTTGGCAAAGCCCGTTATGGGTACCAGAGTCCCCGCGCCGCCAAACTTTGCGAATCTGTCGTATAAACCGAGCCCTGTAAAGGCGGCTCCGAGGAACACCATTGTCACCGATGTAGCGATAAGGGCAGTTTCCCCGCTTATATTGAAATATTTATACAGGTTTAATATCCCCTGTCCGATGGTGCATATCAGGCCCCCGCTGATAAAAGCCTTCACAAGATTAGCGCCGAGCTTTGAATTCGGCGATTTCATCTTGACATATTCCCGGTATTCCTTATTTGTCATATTTACCATTGTTCTCACCCATTTTTGATTATTTGCCGGCTCTTGGCTTATACGGCATTCCCGAAAAGAGGGATAACCTGAAGCCGGCGATGCTATCTGCTAACTATTTTTAGCACGGGTGGTTTTTTTATACCTGGAATATGCACATGTTAAAAGCGCCGAAGCTATGCTCCGGCGCTTTTGTCCCGTGTTGTAAGTGCCGCTCACGCCAATACAGACGGAGCAGCACCGCTCTTATTTAATTTTACCGGCTTGGATTTTATACAAGCTCAATTATCGCCATTTCGGCTCCATCTCCACGGCGAGGTCCCAAACGCATAATGCGGGTATACCCGCCGTTACGCTCAGAGTATCCGGGAGCAATTTCATTGAAAACCTTCGTTACAACATCCTCTTTTGTTATAAAACTCAATGCCTGACGTCTGGCTGCCAGGGTATTGGTCTTTCCAAGAGTTATCATCTTCTCGGCAAGCGGCCTAATTTCTTTTGCCCTGGTGATTGTTGTCTCAAGCCTTCCTTTTTCCAGAAGCGCGGTGACTTGCTGTCTGAGCATGGCTCGTCTTTGATCCGTAGGCCGCCCGAGCTTTCGTGTTCCGGGCATTTGCTTTATCCTCCTCGTACAAGAATATACCGCTCCATTTAAAACCGTAGAAAGCGGTAGCGCTCTTCTATTTCGGCATTTTTTACCGGTTTATAGTAGCATCGAAAATCAGCTGTCGTCGCCGCTGGCCAGGGAAAGCCCCAGCATGGCAAGCTTGCTTGTTACTTCCTCAAGCGACTTTTTTCCGAGGTTTCTTACCTTCATCATCTCTTCCTCGGTCTTGCTGATAAGATCCTCAACTGTATTGATATTTGCCCGTTTCAGGCAGTTAAAGCTCCTTACCGACAGATCCAGTTCTTCAATTGTCATCTCAAGAACCTTGTCTTTCTGGGCCTCGGCTTTTTCCACAACGGTGGATTGGCTTCCGACGGTTTCACTCAGGTCGGTAAACAGTGTAAAGTGGTCACATAGTATTTTAGCTCCGAGCGATACAGCATCCCTGGCGGATATTGTCTTGTTTGTCCATACTTCCAAAGTGAGCTTGTCAAAGTCGGTCATGTGGCCTACACGGGTATTCTCAACAGTGTAGTTCACTTTTAAAACAGGTGTATATATCGAATCTACAGGTATTACACCGATAACCGGCTGCTCAGGCTTATTGCGTTCGGCATTGACATATCCTCTGCCCCGGCTGATTGTCAGCTCCATACTCAGGCTGGCATCAGGGCCGAGGGTGGCAATATGAAGATCCGGATTTAAAATCTCTACTTCACTGTCAGCCTTAATATCTCCTGCCTTAACTTCACATTCACCGGATGCATCTATATATACGGCTTTTGTACCTTCGCAGTGCAGTTTGGCTATGATGCTTTTTACATTGAGTATTATCTCGGTAACATCCTCTTTAACACCGGGAATAGTCGAGAACTCATGCGCAACACCTGCTATCTTAACCGTTGTAACCGCAGTACCCGGCAAAGATGAAAGAAGAATTCTCCTCAAAGAGTTACCTAGAGTCGTACCATATCCCCTCTCCAGCGGTTCAACGATATACTTCCCGTAGGAATCGTCACCGGGTATTTCTATGCATTCAATGCGCGGCTTTTCAATTTCTACCATATATATACCCTCCTCATATTTGCACGAAAACGTACAGGATTGTCAGCTTTCCAATTTGAGGGCGCTTTATTATTTGGAGTATAGCTCGACAATGAGATGCTCTTCGATCGGAAAATCTATATCTTCCTTTTGAGGAACCGCTACAACCTTTGCAATCATGTTGTTACGGTCAAAATCCAGCCACTTGGGAGGCTGACGGAAAGAATTCGCTTCAACGACATTCTTTATTTTCTCAAGGTTTCTGCTGGACTCCTTGACAGATATGACCTCTCCCGGCTTTACAAGGAAGGAGGGAATATTAACCTTCCGCCCATTAACCAAAAAGTGACCATGAGTAACCAGCTGTCTGGCCTCAGGCCTGGACATGGCAAATCCCAGCCTGTAAATTACATTATCAAGGCGGGATTCAAGAATGGAGAGCAGGTTCTCACCCGTCTGTCCCCTCTTCTTGGCAGCCATTTCAAAATATCCACGGAACTGTTTTTCCATAAGTCCGTAGTATCTCTTGGCCTTTTGCTTCTCTCTGAGCTGCAGGCCGTATTCCGATGCTTTTCTGCGTCCCTGTCCATGTTCTCCGGGCGGGTAGGAGCGGCGATCCACCGAGCATTTTTCCGTATAGCATCTGTCACCCTTCAGAAAAAGCTTTTGGCCTTCCCTGCGACATAGGCGACAAACGGCATTTGTATATCTTGCCATAATCTGTTCCTCCTCTATTCTGACTAAACGCGGCGCCTTTTGGGCGGGCGGCAGCCGTTATGGGGGATGGGTGTTACGTCTTTTATCATCTGAACTTCCAGCCCGGCCGACTGCAATGCCCGAATAGCGGCTTCACGACCGTTTCCGGGTCCTTTTACATATACCTCGACAGTCTTGAGGCCATGCTCCATGGCGGCTTTTGCAGCTGCTTCCGCGGCTGTCTGGGCGGCAAACGGAGTTGACTTTCTGCTTCCGCGAAATCCCATGCCACCGGAGGACGCCCAGGATATGGCGTTTCCGTTTAAATCGGTTATGGTTACCATAGTGTTGTTAAAAGAGGAACGGATATGAACCGCGCCTTTTTCAATATTCTTGCGCTCACGGCGCTTTGTTCTTGTGCGTGCTTTCTTAGGAGCTGCCATTACATATCCCTCCCCTTACTTCTTCTTATTGGCAATGGTTCTCTTTGGACCCTTGCGTGTACGTGCATTTGTCTTGCTACGCTGTCCACGGACAGGGAGACCCCTTCTGTGTCTCAAACCGCGGTAACAGCCAATTTCCGTAAGTCTCTTAATGTCATAGGCTACGGTTCTTCTTAAATCGCTTTCTACCGTAAGGTTTTTGTCTATATAGTCGCGGATAAGGTTTTCTTCCTGATCAGTCAAATCCTTGACTCTTGTATCCGGATTAACGCCCGTTGCCTTGAGAATTCTTTTCGCGCTACTCCTGCCAATGCCATAGACATAAGTTAGGCCTATCTCAATTCTTTTGTCCTTCGGCAAATCGACACCGGCAATACGTGCCATATTTTTCAATCAATCCTTTCCTTAAAACTTAACCCTGCCTCTGCTTGTGCTTGGGGTTTTCGCATATTACTCTTACTCTTCCCTTGCGCTTGATAATCTTGCACTTTTCGCACATGGGCTTTACTGAAGGTCTTACTTTCAACTCAAACCCTCCTTAATCATTTGCTTCTCCATGTTATCCTGCCGCGGGTAAGGTCGTACGGTGACATTTGCACTGTGACTTTATCACCGGGCAGTATCCTGATGAAATTCATTCTCAGCTTTCCGGAAATATGGGCCAATATCTTGTGACCGTTTCCAATATCGACTGTAAACATAGTGTTTGGAAGTGACTCAACTACCGTCCCCTCCAGCTCAATTACGTCATCTTTTGCCATACTACGTCCCTCCCTGTTTTCCATATTTGCCGGCCTTATACCGTGCAATTGCTCTTCTTATCATTGCATCTGTCAGCTGACCTTCCAAATACCCGCTGACTGTTTGAAACTCACTGTCCGGCAGGAATCTCATGTGGCGAAGGTTCTTGCGTTTCGGATTCATGAGTTTTCTTCGCTTGCCGTCTACTAACATTGCATATTCTTCTGATTTATCATATGCCAAAAAGAGTTCCCCTGCATCTCTTCCTTTTAATGATATCACAAGGCCGCAAAGCTGCTCTTTTTTCATGCTAATCATACCTTTCATTGGACTGAGCCACAAAACCGACAAAAGACATGTTAGCAACGTTAACCCTTGGCATATTGTTAACGGTTATAATATCCGGCTTAAAATTATTCAAACCCGCCATCTCCGTCCAAAGGGGTCAAAATCATCGGCTCCCCATCGGTAATCAGCACCGTATTCTCATAATGAGCAGACGGTTTTCCGTCTTCCGTTACAACTGTCCAACCGTCCTCCAGTATCCGGATGGAGGAACCGCCCATGTTGACCATAGGCTCAATGGCGAGTGTCATTCCGGGAACAAGCCTTACCCGGGGACCGGGTACTACGAAATTAGGTACTTCCGGTTCTTCATGAAGCTTTTGACCAATTCCGTGTCCGACAAATTGCCTGACAACGCTAAATCCGTTTTTCTCCACATAGCTCTGAATCGCATGTGATATGTCGGGTACCCTGTTTCCTGCCCGTGCAAATTTTAGTCCCTCAAAAAAGCTCTGTCTTGTAACCTCTACGAGTTTGCGTATCTCACTATCTACATAGCCGGCGATGAATGTTGCAGCACAGTCTCCGTGATATCCTTTATAGAATGCCCCCACGTCAATACTGACTATATCGCCTTCCTTTATCCTTCTTGAGCCGGGAATGCCGTGGATAACCTGCTCGTTTATGGATATGCAAACACTCGCGGGGTATCCATTGTAATTAAGGAACGAAGGTGTGGCTCCGTGCTCAACTATAAAATCATGTACAGCTCTGTCAATTGCTTTTGTCGATACTCCCGGTTTGACCATTTCCCCTGCAAGTGCCCGGGCAGCCGCTGTGATCATTCCGGCCTGTCGCATAAGCTCAATATCCCGGCCTGTTTTCAGCGAGATCACGATATCAACTCCAGCATATTCAAGATTTTATCCGTTGACTCCTGAATATCCGCCTTTCCGTCAATCCTTTTCAGCTTGCCCATGTTCTCATAAAAGCCTATTATAGGCTCCGTTTCCTCATGGTAAACTGCCAGCCGCTGCCTGAGAGTCTCGGGCTTGTCGTCATCACGGATTACCAAGGCTTCGCCGCAAATATCGCAGATTCCCTCTGTTCGGGGCGGGAGCGATTTCGTATTATATGCTGCACCGCAAGCCGGGCATACTCTGCGCCCCTTCATTCTCTCCTCTATATCTTCGTCGGATATTTCCAATAATATGGCCACATCTATCTCAACCCCCATTTCTTCAAGCATCTCAGCCTGGTTGAGGGTTCTGGGCATACCATCGAGAATGTATCCGGTGTTAAAATTGTTTTCTTCAAGGTATTCCTTTACTACCTTGATTATTGTCTCGTCAGGGACAAGCTTGCCCGCATCCATATAGGATTTTGCTTCCAAGCCTACCGGCAAGCCCTCCTTTATCGCTGTCCTGAGAATATGACCCGTTGAAAGAGTCGGAATTCCCAGAGCCTCGCTGAGCTTCGCAGCCTGGGTCCCCTTTCCCGCGCCCGGGGGGCCCAGCATAGTGATTTTCATTTATGACCATTCCTTTCGCTGGTGGCAATGCACAAAACGGCCAATATGGTCAGATATGTGCACAAAACGCTTTTTCGCATAGGCGTAAAACAGTATGTCTGAGTAGTTCAAGCTTCAAACATTCCCGAAATGATTATTCAAGAAATCCCTTATAATGCCTCATGAGCATCTGGGCTTCAAGATTCTTCACAGTTTCAAGTGCTACGCCGACTACGATTATTATTGATGTTCCGCCAAGAGCGATGCCGGTCATCCTGCTTGCGCTACTGAATATTATCGGTAGTACTGCAATCACTCCAAGGTACAGCGAGCCAAAAAGCGTCACCTTGTTCAATACCTTTCTGATAAAGTCTGAAGTGGGCTTTCCAGCTCTGAAGCCCGGAATAAACCCGCCGTTCTTTTTCAGATTGTTGGCAATCTCAATCGGATTAAACTGTATCGTGGAGTAAAAGTACCCGAATGCAATAATAAGCATAAAATATACGATTATATACAGTACGGATGAGGGATCAATCGCCTTAAGGAAACCATGCCAAAATGTGCCTTCAGCCGGCTGCCTGAAAAAAGCCGCTATTGTCGCCGGCAGTGACGCAAATGACTGAGCAAAGATTATGGGCATAACACCCGACATGTTCACCTTCATGGGCAGATGCGTGCTCTGGCCACCGTACATCTTTCTTCCTACGACTCGTTTTGAATACTGTATCGGTATTCTTCGCTCCGCATTTGACACAAAGACTATCAGACCTACAATCGCGACTATCCCGACTATGATTCCGATAAATGCAGGCAATGACATCGCGCCTGTAGACAGGTTTGTTATCGATGTTATGGCTCCGGACGGAAATCTCGAAATGATACTGGCGAAAAGTATTATGGAAATACCGTTGCCAATGCCAAACTCAGTTACCTGTTCCCCGAGCCACATGATTAAGGCAGAGCCCGCGGTAAACGTCAGCACGATAACTATCGCTTGCCAGATTCCGCTCTGAATCAGTGCTCCCTGATTTTTTATCATAATATAGTATGCAAAGCCCTGAATAAGGCCTATGGCTACCGTAGAATAGCGAGTTATTGTGGCAATTTTTTTCTGGCCTTCTTCGCCACCCTCCTTCTGCAAGCGCTCCAACGCCGGAATGGCTATGCAAAGGAGATTTATAATAATTGAAGCATTTATATACGGCTGAATGGACAAAGCAAATATTGTCGCACTTGAAAATGCGTTTCCGGACATGACATTGTATAGTCCGAGAACCGTATTTTGCAAATTGTTGAAATAATCAAGCAGTATTTTTGTATTTATATATGGTACGGGTACGGCGTTTCCAATGCGGTAGAGCAGGAGAATAAAAAGAGTAAAAAGCAACTTTTTCCGAATCTCTGCTATTTTCCATGCATTGCGAAGGGTTTGAAACACCTATACCACCTCCGTCTTTCCGCCTGCGGCTTCAATCTTCTGCCTTGCAGATTCGGAAAACGAGGAGGCACGAACTGTCAGCTTCTTTTCCAGCTCGCCTGCGCCGAGTATTTTTACCCCATAGGTACACTTGCTCAGCAAACCTGCTTTTAAAAGCGCTTCGGCATCAACGACAGTCCCATCTTCGAAAATGTTCAACCGCCCTACATTGACATATTCCAGGGGCTTGGCAAAAATATTGTTAAATCCTCTTTTTGGGACACGTCTGGCAAGCGGCATCTGTCCGCCTTCGAAGCCGATTCTTACGCCTCCGCCGCTGCGGGCTTTCTGGCCTTTGTGGCCGCGACCGGCGGTTTTGCCGTTGCCGCTACCGGTGCCTCTCCCCTTGCGCTTGGCCTTTTTGATGGAGCCGGGTGCAGGAGACAAGTCGTGTATATTCATTCTGGCACCTCCTTATTCCTCGGTTACCTTCAGCAGATATCCGATTTGGGCTATCTTGCCTCTGGTCTGTTGATTGTCGGGCTGCACGGTTTCATCACCTATTTTTTTCAGCCCCAGAGAGTTGGCTGTGGCAATGTGCTTTGCCAACCTGCCGTTCAAACTTTTTACGAGCTTAATTTTAAGGTTTGCCATGTTATGCCCTCCCTATCCCGTAATTTCCTGCGGTGTTTTTCCTCTTATTCTCGCAACCTGTTCTGCGTTTCTGAGGGTCATAAGTCCCTGCATAGTAGCAGCAACAACATTATTGGGATTGTTGGAGCGCAGGCACTTAGTTCTTATATCCTTTATTCCGGCAG
Organism: Clostridiales bacterium; assembly: GCA_012520295.1. Lineage (GTDB taxonomy): Bacteria > Bacillota > Clostridia > Oscillospirales > Oscillospiraceae > JAAYOP01. Next base: position 12,697 of record JAAYOP010000110.1, read on the forward strand.
CCTCAACCACCGCGCGCACCGGGCCTCCGGCAATAACCCCGGTACCAGGAGCTGCGGGCTTTAAAAGTACTCTGCCGGCTCCATATGCGCCGATTACCTCGTGGGGTATTGTTGTTCCGGAAAGGGTGATCTCTACAACATTCTTTTTTGCGTCTTCAATACCCTTGCGGATAGCTTCCGAAACTTCCTGGGCCTTTCCCAGGCCGTAGCCCACTCTGCCCTTTCCGTCGCCGACTACACAGAGAGCGGAGAACTTAAAAGCGCGACCGCCCTTAACAGTCTTCGCAACGCGGTTGAGGGAAACGACCTTTTCTACAAATTCGGAGGGAGCCGCTTCCTGGTTTCTTTTATTGTAAGCCATATTCTGTCTCCTTCCCGTTAAAACTTCAGACCGCCCTCGCGGGCGCCTTCGGCAAGACTTTTTACGCGACCGTGATAAATATATCCGCCCCGGTCAAAGACTACTTTTTCAATTCCCTTTGCCAGAGCGCGTTCCGCTATCATCTTACCTACCTGCTTCGCTGCATCGCAGTTTCCGCCCGGGCCGTTAAAGTCCTTTTCTACGGAGGCCGCCGAAACCAGTGTCACTCCGTTTTCGTCATCAATTATTTGCGCATATATATGATTTAGGCTTCTGAAAACATTTAACCTTGGTCTTTCGGGCGTACCTTCTATCTTCGCCCTTACCCTTTTATGACGCTTTGCTCTCTGCGCCTTTGTGTCAGGTCTTTTTATCATTTCGGTACACCTCCTTATTTACTTCCCGTCTTTCCTACCTTGCGGCGAATAACTTCATCGGAATATCTGATTCCCTTGCCCAGGTAGGGTTCGGGCGGTCTCTTTTTGCGGACATCCGCCGCAAACTGTCCGACCAGCTGCTTGTCAATTCCGCTGATCACAATATTATTCGGACTGGGCACGTCGATGGTAATTCCGGGAACCTCATCCATTATTACCTGATGCGAATAGCCCAGGTTCATAATCAACTGTTTGCCCTGTTTCTGAGCCCTGTATCCCACACCGTTTATTACCAGTGTCTTCTTATAGCCATTGGTTACGCCTTCCACCATATTGGCAATAAGAGTTCTTGTAAGTCCATGAAGAGACCTGTGTTCCTTCTGTTCGCTGGGTCTTGTGACGGTTATTTCCGAGCCTTCAACGGCAATAGCCATATCGGGATGGAGGGTCTTGGTGAGTGTGCCCTTAGGTCCCTTTACCGTTATCACATTGCCGTCGGCAACAGTGACCTCGACTCCTGCGGGTATGGCAATGGGGCTTCTTCCTATTCTTGACATATCTCTCTATCCCCCTTACCAGACAAACGCAAGGACTTCCCCGCCGACATTAGCCTCTCTGGCTTTTTTGTCGGTCATAACGCCCTTCGATGTTGATATTATTGCAATTCCGAGACCTCTGAGTACCTGAGGCAGCTCATCGGCACCTGCATATACCCTAAGGCCTGGCTTACTGACTCTTCTGAGACCGGATATAACCTTTTCTTTGCCATCAAGGTATTTCAGGTTCACTCTGATTATACCCTGCTTACCATCGCTTATTATCTGATAATTCTTTATATAGCCTTCCTCCTGAAGGATATCTGCTATTGCTTTTTTTAATTTTGAAGCAGGTATATCCACCGAGTCATGCTTTGCCGCATTAGCATTGCGTATTCTGGTAAGCATATCGGCAACGGGATCCGTGATTTGCATATTCTTTCCTCCTTAATAGAGTTACAGACCGATAACGTCTGTGCCGGCAGCACGGTATCAGAATACCTGACCTATGCTGCCACCGGCGCCTACCATGACGCTTTTCTCACACCGGGAATCTGCCCTTTATAAGCAAGCTCCCTGAAGCAGATACGGCATAAACCATAATCTCTGAGATACGCGTGGGGGCGGCCACAAATCTTACACCTGTTATAGCGGCGTGTTGAGTACTTTGGCTCTCTTTTCTGCTTTATAATCATTGACTTTTTTGCCATCTTATTTAAACCAATCCTTTCCTGTAGTCACTGGTTTTGAACGAATGGCGCGCCTATGAGAGAGAGAAGCTCCCTTGCCTCTTCATCCGTTTTGGCAGTGGTACAGATAACAATGTTCATTCCACGGATCTTGTCAATCTTGTCATACTCAATCTCGGGAAAAATCAACTGCTCTTTTATTCCTATTGCATAGTTGCCTCTGCCGTCAAAGGAGTTGGGATTGATACCTCTGAAGTCTCGAACACGCGGAAGAGCAATATTGAGAAATTTGTCCAGGAAATCCCACATTCTATCCTGACGAAGTGTTACCTTGACTCCCACAGACATGCCTTCTCTGAGTTTAAAGTTTGCTACCGATTTCTTGGCCTTGGTTACAACAGCCTTTTGCCCTGTTATAGTTGTGATATCGTTTACCACCGAATCCAGTGCCTTGGCATTGTCCTTGGTATCACCGCAGCCCACATTTATAACAATTTTTTCTATACGAGGTATCTGCATGGGGCTTTTGTATCCGAATTTTTTCATCAGAGCAGGAGCAACTTCTTCCTGATACTTCTTTTTTAATCTGGTCATCTAAGTTTCTCCCCTCCTATATGGTCTCCCCGCATTTTTTGCAAACGCGGGATTTCGTACCATCGTCCAGAATCTTATAGGCGCCCCTTGTGGGCTTTTCGCATTTCGGACATACTCGCATTGCCTTGCAGGCATATATCGGAGTCTCCATCTTCACGATTCCGCCTTCTTCGCCCTGTCTTCTGGGCCTTTGATGCTTATAAGCGATGTTGATACCTTCAACGATTATTTTGCGGTTTTTAGGATCGACAGAAAGCACCTTGCCTTCTTTTCCTTTATCCTTACCGGAAAGTATGACAACCGTATCGCCTGTTTTTATTTTCATATGACTGCCTCCCCCTACAAAACTTCAGGGGCAAGAGAAAGGATTTTCATATAATCCTTGTCACGAAGCTCCCTGGCCACGGGGCCGAATATACGGGTGCCCCTGGGGTTTTTATCATCTTTAATAAGAACCGCCGCGTTTTCATCAAAGCGGACATGGGTACCGTCCGCACGGCGGACGCCTTTTGCCGTCCGGACTATAACTGCTCTTACTATTTCGCCCTTTTTAACGGTTCCGCCCGGTGTCGCCTTGCGCACTGATGCTACCACAACATCACCGACGTTACCGTATCTTCTCCCGGAGCCGCCCAAAACGCGTATACATTTTATTTCTTTGGCGCCGGTATTATCGGCTACCTTCAGATAGCTTTCCTGCTGTATCATTTAGGGGCCCTCCTTACTTTGCTTTCTCAATTATGTCAACAAGGCGCCATCTTTTGTCCTTCGACAGGGGTCTTGTCTCCATTACTCTTACCCTGTCGCCGATTCCGCACTCGTTTTTTTCATCATGAGCCTTCAGCTTATAAGTTCTCTTTATAATCTTCTTATAGAGCGGATGGGCGACTCGGCCTTCAACAGCGACGACTATGGTCTTATCCATTTTATCAGAAACTACCACGCCGACCCTGGTTTTTCTGGAAGTTTTTCTTTCATTCATCTCCATTTTACCTCCTTACCGCCCAAGCTCTTTTTCGCGAATAACAGTCTTGATTCGGGCAATGTCCTTCTTGACCTCTTTTATTTTCACAGGATTGTCAAGCTGATTTGTCGCGTGCTGCATTCTAAGGTAAAAAAGGTCGCGCTTTAAATCTGTAAGCCTTGCGTTCAATTCTTCGTTGCTCAATCCTCTTATTTCAGATGCCTTCATCATTATTCACCACCTGTCTCGGATTCGCGAGCTACAAATTTCGTCTTGATAGGCAGCTTGTGACCCGCCAGGCGCAATGCCTCACGGGCTATTTCTTCAGAAACACCGGCAATCTCAAACAGGACTCTCCCCGGCTTAACGACGGAAACCCAATACTCGGGCGAACCTTTTCCGGAGCCCATTCTGGTTTCCGCAGGCTTTTGTGTTACCGGCTTATCAGGGAATATTTTAATCCATACCTGGCCGCCGCGTCTGATATAACGGGTCATTGCAATACGCGCCGCCTCAATCTGGTTACTGGTAATCCAAGCGGGCTCCATTGCCATTAAACCATACTCACCGTATGATACCTTATTGCCTCTCAGCGCTTTGCCTTTCATGCGGCCTCTTTGTACTTTGCGGTATTTAACTCTCTTCGGCAGAAGCATTAGCTGGCTCCTCCTTCCTTGGGGGGTCTGCGACCGGTACCTCCTGTGCGGCTCTGGGCTCCCTGGCGGTTACCCTGCCTGTCTCCGCGAACCTGACGCCCCCTGCCCCGGCGATCCTTGCGCCCGCCGGCTCTTCTGGTATCGGTTCTCGGCGTCGTTCTGAGAATCTGGCTCAAGACCTCGCCCTTATATATCCACACCTTAACGCCAATTTTACCATAGGTGGTCAGTGCCTCAGCAAAGCCGTAATCAATGTCTGCTCTGAGTGTCTGGAGGGGGATTGTTCCCTCGTGATAACTCTCGCTTCTGGCTATTTCGGCGCCACCCAGCCGTCCGGAAACATTCACCTTTATGCCGCGTACGCCCTGTCTCATTGCCCTTGACATGGCGTTTTTCATCGCACGCCTGAAGGATATTCTCCTTTCAAGCTGAGCGGCTATATTTTCCGCTACAAGCTGAGCGTTTGTATCAGGGGACTTGACCTCGATAATACTGAGTGATACGGGCTTTCCGAGCTGCTTTTCAAGTTTGAGCCGGAGTCTTTCAATCTCCGAGCCGCCTTTTCCTATAACAACACCGGGGCGCGAACAGTGGATATAAATCTTAATCCTCGCGCTGTCCCTTTCAATTTCTATTTTGGGTACTCCGGCGGAATAAAGCTCTTTCTTCAGCTGCTTACGGATATTATAATCCTCAATTAAGAGCTCGCTGACTTTATCGCTTCTCGCGTACCAGCGAGAATCCCAATCCTTTATAATGCCAACACGCAAACCGTGGGGATTAACTTTCTGTCCCATAATCTACTCCCTTTCCTTCACGACAATGGTGATATGCGATGTTCTCTTTAATATCCGGTTTGCGCCTCCGCGAGCTCTGGGCATGAATCTCTTCATAATCGGGCCCGGAGTTGCAAATACTTCCGATATATAGAGCGCGTCGGGATCCATTTCGTGATTGTTTTCCGCGTTTGATACTGCACTGCGCAGAAGCTTCTGCAGCAGCTTGGAAGCGGCTTTCGGCGTCTGCATTAAAATCGCTTCAGCAGTCTTTGTATCCTTGCCACGGATAAGGTCACAAACTATTTTAACCTTCCGAGGAGATATACGGGCATGTCTCAAATGTGCTCTGGCTTCCATTTACTCTGCTCTCCTCCTTACCTGCCGGTCTTGCTGCCGGCATGACCTCTAAAGGTACGGGTCGGCGCAAACTCACCCAATTTATGGCCTACCATATCTTCTGTTATATATACGGGCACATGCCTGCGTCCATCATGCACCGCTATCGTGTGTCCAACGAAGGACGGAAATATGGTAGAGGCTCTGGACCAAGTCTTCAATACCTGCTTTTTGCCGGTTTTGTTCATTTCTTCGATCCTTTTAATCAGCTCGGGTGCTGCAAATGGACCTTTTTTTACGCTTCTGCTCATCTATTCCTTTCCCTCCTTACTTCTCGTCGCGGCGCTTGACTATGAATTTATCGTTGGGATGATGCTTCTTTCTGGTCTTATAACCAAGTGTAGGCTTGCCCCAAGGAGTTAAAGGACTGGGCATGCCAATGGGGCTCTTGCCCTCACCTCCGCCATGGGGGTGATCGACTGGGTTCATGGCGCTGCCACGAACACTCGGCCTCCAGCCCATATGGCGCTTCCTGCCGGCTTTGCCGATGGACAGATTTTCATGCTCCAGGTTTCCTACCTGTCCGATTGTTGCCATGCAGTCCATTCTTACATAGCGAACCTCGCCGGAAGGAAGTCTGACCTGAGCCATTTTCCCTTCCTTTGCCATAAGCTGGGCGGCCGTTCCCGCGCTGCGGACCAGTTGAGCTCCCTTACCCGGGTGCAGCTCTATATTATGAATAAATGTTCCCAGTGGAATATTTGCTATAGGCAGGGCATTGCCGGGCTTTATATCCGCGCTTTCTGAGGCAATCACCTTGTCGCCTACTCCAAGGCCATCCGGAGCCAGGATATATCGACGCTCTCCATCGGCATATTCTATAAGTGCGATATGTGCGGTTCGGTTAGGGTCATACTCCAGGCGGAGAACGGTCCCCTCCACATCCAGCTTGTTGCGCTTGAAATCAATAATCCTGTACTTGCGCTTGTTTGCGCCTCCTCTATGGCGAACAGTAATCCTGCCGTAATTGTTTCGGCCTGATTTTTTCTTTAAGACCTGCGTCAGCTTTTTCTCCGGCCTGGCTTTTTTGTCTATACCTTCAAATCCGGAAACTGTCATTTGCCTTCTTGCAGGGGTAACCGGTTTATAATGCTTTATTGACATCTGTTACACCATCCCTTCAAAGAACTCGATGGTCTTTGAGTCCTCGGTGAGTCTAACCACCGCTTTCTTCCATTTGGCGGTATAACCAGCAGGATATGCGCCCGTGCGCTTTTTCTTGCCAGGAACAATGGCGGTTGTCACCTTATCCACCTCTACGCCGAAAATCTCTTCGATTGCATTTTTTATCTCTATTTTATTGGCGTCCATGGCAACCTGAAAAACATATTTTTTCAAATCCGTGTGCTCCATGGATTGTTCTGAGATAATCGGGCGTAAAATAATATCGTAAGCTGTTTTCATCAGGCGTACACCTCCTCGATTTTGCGAAGAGCCGCCTCGTCAACAACGAACTTCTTGCAGTTCATGATGTCGTAGGGGCTGAGAATACCCGCGATTGTCGTCTTCACACCGGGTATGTTGCGGGCACTCTTTATCACGTTTTCCCTGGGCTCCGGCGTCACTATAAGGGCCTTGCCCGTAGCTTCAATCGCATTTAAAAAGTTCTTAAAAGTGCGGGTCTTGATATTATCCATATCCAGATTGTCCACTACTATAATCTCGCCGTTTCTAGCTTTGGTGGAAAGAGCGCTCTTAAGAGCAAGTCTCTTTGTTTTTCTGTTCAGGGTGTAGCTGTATTCCCTGGGCTTCGGGGCAAAGGCAACACCACCGTGTGTCCAGTGGGGCGCTCTTGTAGAGCCGGCTCTGGCTCTGCCTGTTCCCTTCTGGCGCCAAGGCTTTCTCCCACCGCCGGAAACCTCTGCGCGGGTCAGCGCACTCTGGGTGCCCTGCCTTTGGTTGGCAAGATAGTTTTTCACCGCTTCGTGGAGAACCGACTGATTGGGCTCAATCCCGAAAATGGCCTCCGGAAGCTCTATTTCTCTTATCTGCTCACCGGCCATGTTGTATACTTTTGCAGTAGGCATTATTCAGTCTCCTTTCCTCAGTCGTTTTTAACGGTATCTCTGAGGTATACAATTCCGCCCTTTGGTCCCGGAATAGCGCCTCTTACCGCAATCATATTGAGCTCTGGGTCGACCTTGACAACATCGAGGTTTTGGACCGTCACCTGCTCGGCACCCATTTGTCCCGCTCCAATCTTCCCTTTGAATATGCGAGAAGGGCTCGCACTGGCACCCATGGAGCCTGCATGCCTGTGAACAGGGCCTCCGCCGTGACTTGACGGTGTTCTTCTGGCATTCCAGCGCTTTATAACACCTGCGTAGCCTTTTCCTCGGCTTATACCCGTTACATCAACCCTGTCTCCCTCGGCAAATATATCGGCCTTTATCTCATCGCCTACATTGAAGGAATCTGCATTCTCAAGCCTGAACTCCTTGAGATGTCTCTTCGGGGAGACTCCCGACTTTTGGAAGTGTCCCTTTTGAGGCTTTGTAAGCTTTCTTTCTTCTATATCCTCAAATCCGAGCTGTATAGATGCGTAGCCTTCCTTTTCCACCGTTTTTTTCTGAACAACGGAGCAAGGTCCGGCTTCAATGACGGTAACCGGAATGACCTTGCCGTTTTCATCGAAGATCTGGGTCATCCCGACTTTTTTTCCGATGATCGCTTTTTTCATTCAGTATTTCCTCCTCTAAGGTTATTGGTTGACACTCTACATGCCAACATTACCGGGGCATGCGATCGATACATATATATTATTTAATGTGTCTTTACAGCTTAATTTCGATCTCAACACCTGCCGGAAGCTCCAGAGACATAAGTGCTTCAATGGTCTTCTGAGAAGGATTGAGTATGTCAATAAGCCTTTTGTGGGTCCTGCGCTCAAACTGCTCACGACTGTCCTTATACTTGTGAACCGCACGCAGTATTGTCACAATCTCAGTCTTGGTGGGTAGCGGAATTGGGCCGGAAACTTTCGCATCGGTCCTTTTTGCCGTCTCTACAATTCTCTCCGCACTCTGGTCGATCAACTGGTGATCGTATGCCTTGAGCCTGATTCTTATCATTTTCTTGCTGGAAACCATGTTTCAATGATCCTCCTTCGTACGATTTAAGATGGTTTTGTCCACCTTCCGTACGGATGAGAAATACTGTACACTCTGCCGCGCGTATCATTCTGCCCCAAAAATCTAACCGGCGCTTTGTGCCGGTTGAAACCTGAGCGCAGCGATATACATCCAAGCGCACCAGCGCTGCACCTCAGATGAAAGTACAGACTTTTCTCAGCCGCCCGATTGCCGGACATACTCCACGGAAGTTACCTCATATTCTGAGCAATCTCCCGCTTCATCGCAGTTATGACTAAATAAAGCTATAAAGCCATCGCCATTCGCCCTGAAGGCGCTCCGTTAGAATACCAAATATCCTGCTTCCTGTCAATAGTTTTTCGCAATATCAAAAAATAAATTTCTGCGGTTGTCAAACATATGGTCCATTTTTTTAGGAAGTCTGTCAATGGTAAGTAGTAGTAGCGCTGTGGGAAGCGTTGAAAAGTCTAACGCACCTTTTCAATGCTTTCCATAGCTGTTGGAC